>JBGPUH010000237.1:0-4384 GCA_041491025.1 Methylomirabilis sp. (SeqCode) | reverse complement strand
GGCGTGCGCCTTGGGAAGAATCCAGGTCTCGAACGGATACCTGGCCGCGTACGACGCAAGGGCGAGGAACATACCGGTCTCGCGTATCACCCGAACACCGCTGCTCAGCTCTTGGCGGATGATATCGCAGTAGCCGCACCGCTCCTTCCGCCCGTGATAGTCAAGCAGCCCTCGCACTTCATCTTCGATCCGCCTCGGGATAACGGGGAGGGCCATAACGTGCGTGTGCGGGTGCGCGATCGGCACGCCGGGGCCATGGTTCCTGGCGATCATGATTTGCCGAAAGCGCTCGTCACCCCGCAGGTCCAGGCTTCGCTCCCGATACGCCCGGAGCACCCCGGCCACCTCCCCAACAGCCATTGTCCCCCAATCGGCGGAGTGAGAGGGGGTCTCGATGACGATCTCATGGGCCCCGATGGCAGATGCCTGGTCAAACACTCCTTCGCCGATTCTTTCGATCTCTCCCTCGATCCGGAGGACGGGGAACTTGTTGGGGACCACCCTGACAGACCACCCTTCCCGATTGGGCGAACTCGTTGGGTTGCGCAGCGCGAAGACCTCCGAAGGCGTCTCGTGCTCCTTCCCGGGACAGAAAGGACAGGTGCGCCCGCGTTGCTCGCGCCGCTGGCGGAGCAGCTCTGAAAGCACCTCCCAGCGCTGGCCCGTAATGGCTACCCATCGTTGAAGTATCGGTTCCCTGCGAAGCTCAGCCATCGCGAAGTTGTTCCTCCCTTCCGCCCCAGAAAAGTAGAAGCGGCGCATGAGAGAGCCGCCTGGCCCCTCTTGCAGCCTGATGAGAGCCTTGACTCCTTCGCTCAGAAATCTCGACCTCGATGAACCCACGTCCGTCGGAACACGGAACCAGAGCGGACATTCCCCGATCTTTTCAGAGCTTCCGCGGCGCGAGAAGCTCTACTCGCCCGGAAACCCGCGCCGCCCGCCCAAGCGCCACGACGAAGATGGCGGCTTTTCCTTGGGCGTGAGGAGAGAAGAAGGTGGTGACGTCGTCATCGAAAAAGGTCGTGCCCGTCGCACCCAGCCCCAGGGCATACGCGCAGAGGTACATTTTCCCGCCCACGACCCCGGCCTCAAGCTGGGCCGCACTGTAGCCACGATTCCCGTAACGCTCGAGGATCTTCTGCAGATCCGCCAGGAAGAAGACAACGGCGCTTGCGTCGCCCCCAAGCTCCTGTCCAAGGCAGAGGTGGCTGGCCTCGCGCCGAAAACCGCCTTCCTTGAGCAGCTCGAGCGCGCGCTCAGAGGGGGAGAAATAATGGGCTCCGCTCGGGAGCCCCTCCACCGCGTTGACGATGAGATAGGTGTCGAGGAGGCTCGTCCCGGGCCCGCCGAGAAAGTCTGCGGGCACCCCACCGGTCGCTCGGTCGAGGATGGCGGAGAGCTCCGGGAATGAGATCGCGCTATGAGAAAAGCGCCGCGTCGAGCCCCGGCGCAGAATAACGTCGCCGAGGGGCCGGCCTAAAAGGCCGCCCTCCGCGAGAGGGCTCAGGGGATAACGTGTCCCGTGAGACGGCACCGAGAGGGTTCGAAGAAAGGCGACGCGCCAGGCCCGCACCTCTTCTTCGCTTGCGAGCATCGAGGCGGCACGCATCCGACGGATCTGCGGGTAATCCACCTCTTCCTTCGAGAGGGGGATAGTCTCGGGCGCGATCGGCGGGATCTCGGGCGGCTCAGGCACCGGGGAACTCGCCCCCAGGGGGACGAGACAGAGGCTTGCCTCACGTTCGGGGTCGATGCCAAGGAGGTGGTCCACGCGTGCCTCGATAAAGCCCATCACGACCCTTGAGCGAAGAGGTGCAGAGGCGGTCGTCGCCAAGAGATTCGCAAGAATAGTGCCGCTGTTCCAGTAGAAGTGGCGGTAGGCCCTGGCTTGGTACTTCCAGGCATTCCGCCAGTAGATTGCCGTCAGAACCAGCGTGACGGGAGCGTGCGCGACCGCCTCTTCTCCCCCTGCTGTACGGGCCACCTCGCCCCGGAAATCGCCCTCCCGCAGCCGCCTGAGCGCGAAGTCGGCCGGAGAGAAGTGGTAGACCCCCGCGCCAAGCCCCGGCAGGTCACCGCAGACCGCGTAGATCTCCACCTCGTAGAGCGCGCCGGTGCAGGCGGCCGCCCGGAAATGGTGCTCCTCGCCGCCAGGGTAGATCTTCTTCTTGGTCAGGCCGGCGCAGAAGAACAGAACCTGCGCAAGCGCCTTGACGTCGAGCGGCCTTTCCCCGACGGCCTCGAACGCGCCGACCGCGTCGAGGGCTTCTGCAGCGGGCGGGTCAAAATCACGAGGGAACGGGATGAGCGGCAGGGTTGGGTAGACCTTATAGAGGAGCGGCTGGGTCTCCCAATCGAGGAAGTGGCTCCCCGATCGGACGCTCCAGTAGGAATGCTTGGTCGCAGTGTGATAGTCGCGAGCCTCTTCAGTGTTGCGATTGCTCATCTGGCGCATGGCTCTCGATGTCGGCCACTGTCCTAAGTGAGAAATTCGATGGCACCTAATGGACACCGTAAGACCAGCCGCTTCTCCCTCTCCTTCTGGGAGAGGGTTGGGGTGAGGGAACTTTCCTTGCGGCCAATCCCCCTCACCCTCGCCCTCTCCCCCACGCAGGGGAGAGGGTTCTTCTTCTGCGAATTTCTGGGTTAAGATACTAGCCGACATCAGCGGGACGGGTTGAGTGGCCCGTAGATCTCGAGACGGATGCCATCCGGGCCGCTGAAGTAGTAGGACTTGGCCTTCCCGTCCTCATCCGTACGTTCCCCGGTTATCGGCACGCCGCGCCGAATCAGCTCTGCGTGCGCGGCCTCGACGTCATCCACCGCAAAGGCCAGATGACCAAGTCTCTGCTTCCCGGATCTGTCCGTCTGGAAGCCGGGTTCCTCTTCGAGAGCCACAAATGAGGCCGCCCCATCGCCCAGGAACGTATGCTTGCGGCCACCGTCTGGGCGGCCATCGTGTCCGATTTTCAACCCCAACTTCTCCGTGTAGAACGCGATCGCCTGATCCATGTTTGAGACGACCAGATCGACGTGATCCACACCCTTCAGCATGGCATCGTCCCTCTTTGCCGGAGCCCGATGTCTTGCGCCCCCGACAGTCGTTACTCCTCTGCCCGCTCAACCCGGACCAGCACGTTCATGAGGAAATGGAGCTTCACCCGATCTCCCGACCTCGCATCCGGGTAAATCGATTCCGTTCCGATCCTGCCGCTGCCGATCTGCCCTTCAGCCCGGCCCGCCAACTGAAAGTAGACATCGTAGAATGGCGATCCATGGATGGCCAGGGGCCTCAACTCCTTCAACACGCCCTCTCGGACTCCGTGAAGCATCTACTAAGTTCCCTGTCATTGCGAGCGACTGAAGGGAGCGAAGCAATCTCGCCCTTTCGAGATTGCCGCGGTCACTGCGTTCCCTCGCAATGACATTCCATTGAATCCGCTTGCTTTAACTCCGCAGATGGAAGCAGACCAGCTTCAGCTCTGTCATCTCCTCGACGGCGTAGCGCGGGCCTTCTTTGCCGAAGCCGCTCTCCTTCAGGCCACCGTACGGCATCAGGTCGGCGCGCCATTGGGGGCCCCAGTTGATCATCAGGTTGCCCGCCTCGACCTCGCGCGCGAACCGCATCGCCCACTCCAGATTCTCGGTGAAGATCCCGGCCGCCAGACCGTAGATCGAGTCGTTGGCGAGCGCGATTGCCTCGTCGATCGACTCGAATCGGGTGACCGCGACGGCCGGCCCGAACAGCTCATCGCACGAGACTCGCATCTCGGGTTTGACGTCGGCGACGACGGTGGGGCTGTAGATCGCCCCCTGGCGATGCCCACCCGTCACGATCCGGGCGCCACCCGCGACCGCCTCTCGCACCCACTCCTCTACCCGGATGGCGTCCTTCTCTCGGATCATCGGGCCCACCTTGGTCCGTTCGTCCAGGGGATTTCCGGTGGTCAGCGCCGCGACCTTGGGCTTGAGCGCGTCCAGGAAATCCCCGTAAATTCTGCCGCTCGTCAGAACCCTCTGGGTGGAGATGCACACCTGCCCGGCATTCGAGTAGCCTGTTGCGGCCACGGCCGCCGCGACCTTCTCCGGATCGGCATCGGGCATGACGATGATCGCCGAGTTGCTGCCAAGCTCCATCGTGACCTTCTTGATCCCCGCATTTCGGCAGATCCGCTCCCCGACTTCGCGGCTTCCCGTAAACGTGATCTTGCGAACCCGCCGATCCCCGGTCAGCGCGTCGCCGATCTCCTCTCCAATGCCGGTCAGGCAGGCGATTCCCTCAGCCGGCAGGCCCGCCTCCAGCAACACCTCCGTCAGCTTCAGGGCCGACAAAGGGGTATCTTCGGCCGGCTTGAGGACCACCGCGTTGCCGGCGGCCAAGGCG
>JBGPUH010000236.1:0-4386 GCA_041491025.1 Methylomirabilis sp. (SeqCode) | reverse complement strand
TCGCACTTCTCCTCGACCGGCATGACTGTCCCCAACCGTGAACCGGCGTTGGGATTTCCACTCCACAACGCTCTTGGCGGCCAGCGTGACTAAGGCCAGCATCGCCAGCAGCGAGGCCACGGCGAAGGCCGCGGCGAAGTTGTACTCATTGTAGAGAATCTCCACGTGCAGCGGTATCGTGTTGGTCAGTCCTCGCACGTGGCCCGACACCACCGACACAGCGCCGAATTCGCCCATTGCTCGCGCATTCAACAGGATCACCCCGTACAGTAAGCCCCATTTGATATTCGGCAGGGTGACACGGAAGAATGTCTGCCAACCACTGGCGCCGAGCACGCGGCCAGCCTCTTCTTCCTCGGCGCCCTGAGCCTGCATGAGAGGAATCAGCTCGCGAGCTACGAAGGGAGAGGTCACGAAGATGGTGGCCAGCACGATGCCGGGCACGGCAAAGATGATCTTGATGTCGTGGTCGGCCAACCACGGTCCGAGGAGACCCTGCAAGCCGAAGAGCAGCACATAGATCAGTCCGGAGATCACGGGTGAAACGGCAAAAGGCAAATCGATCAGCGTGATCAGCACGTGTTTGCCGATAAACTCGAACTTGGCGATCGCCCATGCCGCAGCCACGCCAAAGACCAGATTCAGAGGCACGGCGATGGCCGCAGTCAACAGGGTTAAGCGGATGGCGGCCAATGCGTTCGGCTCGCGGAGTGATTCAACATAGGCCGCCACCCCCTTTTGCAAGGCGTGGGCAAACACCGCAGCCAGCGGCACGACGAGGAACAGCCCGAGGAACGCTAACGCCGTGCCGATCAACGTCCAGCGAACGATCGCTGGTTCTGTGAGGCCCCGGGTTGGACTGATCGATGCGGGCGCACGCCCCAAAACAAGAGGTCCTGCCATCAACTGTCCTCCTTACTTCGTTCGTCGACTCGGGAGTACTCGCTCCGCTGCGCGCTCTCGTCGCTGGCTCGCGGCTCCTGTTCGTCCCAACAGCGACCCTCACGCGTAGCGCTTGTTACCCAACCACTGCAGCAGGTTGACGAACAGCAGGAGCACAAAGGACGACACGAGCATGACCACCGCAATAGCCGTGGCGCCGGCGTAGTCGTACTGCTCCAGTTTGGTGATGATCAACAACGTCGTGATCTCGGTGCGCATCGGCATGTTCCCCGAGATGAACACGACCGAGCCGTACTCGCCCAGCGCCCGTGCGAAGGCCAGGGTAAAGCCGGTCAGCAGGGCCGGCAACACGCCCGGAAGAATGACCCGCGTAAAGGTCTGCCAACGATTGGCCCCAAGGCTGGTCGCGGCCTCCTCGATCTCCACGTCCAGATCCTGGAGCACTGGTTGCACCGTTCGCACCACAAAGGGCAGCCCGATGAACGTGAGTGCGATCACCACCCCTAGCGGCGTGAACGCGACCTTGATCCCCAGCGGTTCAAGGTACTGGCCGATCCACCCGTTACTGGCGAAGACGGTGGTGAGGGTGATCCCCGCCACGGCGGTCGGCAGAGCGAAGGGCAGGTCCACCAACGCGTCCACGATGCGCTTGCCTGGAAAGTGGTACCGCACCAGCACCCACGCGGCCAGCAGGCCGAACACCGCGTTAATCAGGGCTCCGATCAACGACGTTGCGAACGTAAGCCGGTACGAGGCCAGCACGCGCGGCTCGGTCACCGTCGACCAAAATTGAGCCCAACTCAGTGTGGCTGTCTTCAGGAAAGCCCCGGACAGGGGAATCAGCACGATCAGGCTGAGATAGAACAGGGTGAAGCCCATGGCTAGGCCGAAGCCTGGCAGGACATTGCGGCGCTTGAGGGATATGGCCATTGGCTCACTCCTTGGTGGTGATCTCTGGTCAGCGGAGACGCTTAGAGCTCCGTTGATCGTCTCCGCGACACTCCTCCGATAGATGCCAGCTACCGGCTGGGCTGGTAGATCTGGTCGAAGGAGCCACGATCGGCAAAGTGCGTCTTCTGCGCCCGCTGCCAGCCGCCAAACACCTCATCAATTGTAAATAGCTTCACCTTGGGGAACTGCTTTCCGTGCTTGGCCGCCACCGAGGCCAGGCGGGGGCGGTAGTAGTGTGTGGCCGCGATCTCCTGGCCTTCCGGGGAGTAGAGGTATTCCACGTATGCCTGCGCAACGCCCCGCGTGCCACGCTTGTCTACCACCTTGTCCACAATGCTCACCGGCGGCTCGGCGAGGATGCTGACTGAGGGCACGACGATCTCGAGCTTGTCCTTGCCCAATTCGTCCAGGGCGAGGAAGGCCTCGTTCTCCCATGCGATCAACACATTGCCGATGGCGCGCTGCACAAAGGTCGTCGTGGAGCCGCGGGCGCCCGAATCCAGAACCGGTACGTTCTTGTAGAGGCGTGCCACGAAGTCCCTGGCCCGGCCCTCATCGCCACCGTATTTCTTGAGCGCATAGCCCCACGCCGCCAGGTAGTTCCAGCGCGCGCCGCCAGAGGTCTTGGGATTGGGGGTGATGACCGAGACGTTCGGCTTGACCAGGTCGTCCCAATCTTTGATAGCCTTGGGATTTCCCTTGCGCACCAGGAAGACGATGGTTGAGGTATAGGGAGAGCTGTTATGGCGGAGGCGCGTTTGCCAGTTCTTGGGGATCAGGTTGGCCTTTTCATGGATCGCGTCAATATCGTACGCCAGCGCAAGCGTCACGACGTCGGCTTCCAGGCCGTCGATGACGGCCCGGGCCTGCTTGCTTGATCCCCCATGCGATTGCCTGATGGTGACCTTCTCGCCGGTCTTTGCCTGCCAATGCTTGGCAAAGGCGGCATTGAAGTCCTGATAGAGTTCGCGGGTGGGGTCGTATGAAACATTCAGCAATGTGATGTCCGCATGCGCCACCGCAGGCAGGAAAAGCCCGAGGATGACGATAAGGACTGGCAGGGGGCGATTGCTTTTTTTCAACAGCACTCGTTTTTCCCTCTTTGAGTTAGCGTCAAGCTTCGTTTATAGAATATACCCTATCGGGTTGCTAGTCTAATGGCTCCAAAAAAATTAGATCGCGTATGCCGAAGCCTCTTTTGTCACCTTTACCATCCTTTCAACCCGGTCAAGAACGTCAGCCAGGCTCGTGCCATCCAATATCCTCGCGGTGGCGTCACGGACCTCTTTCATGACGATCCGTATCCCACATGTCGTTTCGTCCTTACACTCCGCGCACTTCAAATAGGCCGTCTGGCTCACGCATGGTAAGGGCGCAAGTGGTCCGTCAAGCGCCCTTATGACATGACCTACGGTGATCCTCTCGGGAGCTTTACTCAGGAAGTACCCGCCGCCTCTGCCTTTCTTGCTCTGAAGGACACCCTGCTTTTTTAGGTCGAGCAGAATAAGCTCCAGGAATTTCTTCGGAATACCCTCTCTTTGAGCCATATCCGAAATCAGGATTGGCCCTTCACCGTATTCCTTGGCGAGCAGTAATAATGCCGTCAACCCGTACTTGGCTTTCTTTGAAAGCATTGTTTTAGTCCATCCAGTCTATCAACTGAATCGTCTATATACCATCACCCCGGCACCTGTCAAGTCCTTTTTTTACCTTCCGGAAGCTATCGGAACGCCAAAAGGCATTCGACGCAGTGGGTCTTGTCATACACATGCGAGAGCCCCCTCTGACACGTTGAGGTCCCAGCTCTATTTCTCTACTGCCTGGGGCGTTCCGTCTCACTGATAAAAATTTCTGGCCCAAGCGTGGGTCTTGAGTGTTGTGAGCAGGTCCGATGATAGCGGCTTCCCGTCGGAGGCCGCGCAATTGGCCTCCACATGCTCGGGCCGGCGCATCCCCGGAATCACCGTCGAGACCGCGGGGTGGCTCAGGCAGAATTTGAGGGCGAGGTGTGCAAGCGTTGTCATCCCTTTGGGCAGAAGCAATCGGAGCCGATCGACGCGCTCACAGGTTTCGCGAAGCCTGTTCCCCCGAAAATAGTACTCCTGAACCGAGCCTTGCGGGAAGACCGTCTGCGGCGTGAGCTGGCCGGCCAGGCCCCCCTCGTCGAATGGGACCCTGACGATGACACCGACGTCGAGCTCCTGGCAAAGGGGGAACAGGACGTCGGCAGGCGACTGGTCGAAGATGTTGTAGATCACTTGGACTGTGTCGACCAGCCCTGACCGGACCAGCCTGAGGGAGCTTTCGGGCTGATGATCCATGATCGAGACGCCAAAGAACCGGATCTTCCCCTGCCGCCTGAGCTTCCCCACTGCCTCTTTCCACTCGGTTTCGTCAACCCACTCGTCGCGCCAGATGTGGAGCTGCTGCACGTCCAGACAATCCGTTTCCAGATTGCGGAGGCTCTGCTCCGTGTGCTCGATGATCCAGTCAGCGGGAAAGGCCTCGCGTGCCCTGACGCCCGGCTTCGGC
>JBGPUH010000235.1:0-4416 GCA_041491025.1 Methylomirabilis sp. (SeqCode) | reverse complement strand
CGACGGTACTCGGAGGCGAGCGACCAGGTCTTCAGAGCCATCTTGCGGATCGTCAGAGTCGATGCGCTCACCTCGCCTGTGCTGGAAGTCCTCGGCTCCGTGGGTATCGTCGTCGCCGTCTGGGTCGGCGGCTACCTGGTCTTCTCCAAGGGCCTGACGCCAGGGGCCTTCATGGCCTTCCTTGGGGCCCTCGCCTCCCTCTATCAGCCCGTGAAACGGATCAGTCAGATCAACAACAACATACAGCGGGGGATGGCTGGCGTGAAGAGGGTCTTCGAGTTGATGGACACCCAGCCTGAGGTGGCCGAGCAGCGCGACGCGGTGACGTTAGGGCGAATGCAGGAGGCGGTGGGGTTCCACAGCGTCTCCTTCGCCTACGAGCCTGATCGGCTCGTGCTGCAGGGGGTGAGTTTCACCGCAAAGCTGAGCGAGATCGTCGCCATCGTCGGCAGCAGCGGTGCCGGCAAGACCACCCTGGTCAACCTCATCCCTCGATTCTACGACCCAACCTCAGGGTTCATCACCATCGACGGAGTCGATATCAGCCGGGTGACTATCCGGTCGCTAAGGGAGCAGATGGGGATCGTCACTCAGGACACGATCCTCTTCGACGATAGCGTCTTCAACAACATCGCGTACGGCCAGGGTGAGGTCTCCCGGGACAAGGTCGTCAACGCAGCCAGGATCGCCAATGCCGAGGAGTTCATTCACGCGCTCCCGGAGGGATACGCCACCAGAATCGGCGAGCGGGGCGTGCGCCTCTCGGGAGGTCAAAAGCAGCGGATCGCTATCGCCAGGGCCATCCTCAAGAACCCGCCCATTCTGATCCTTGACGAAGCGACCTCGGCCCTCGATGCGGAGTCGGAGCGGCTGGTTCAGGAAGCCCTGGATCGGCTTATGCAGAACCGGACCACCTTCGTGATCGCCCACCGGCTCTCCACCATCATCCGGGCCGATAAGATCCTGGTCCTGGACGCCGGGTGTCTCGTCGAGCAGGGGACCCATGCGGAGCTGTTGGCGCAGGGCGGGGTCTACTGCCGTCTGTACGACACCCAGCATCGCTGGACATAAGGCGCGATGGTCGCGCGGGGCCGCCGACCAGGATTGGTCACCGCATCAGGGCTGTCGCGTGGCGCTCAGGTCACGTTCGTCCAGCTCTATGCGCTCACGAGAGGCTCGCTCGACGGGATTCGCGGATTGATCGCAGCGGTCGGCGCCTCCTCGTGTCATTTCGTTCAAGACGTCAAGGTCCGGGAGCAGGGCCTCCGAGTGGGATCAAAGACAGGGTCAGGGGAATCGTGGCGGCTCCAACGATAAGCGGCTTCACCTTCTGCCGTAATGCCATCGCCTTTGATTACCCCATCGTCGAGTCGATTCGATCCATCCTCCCGATTGTTGATGAGTACGTCGTGAACGTGGGTCGATCCGACGACGGGACACTCGATCTCATCCGCTCGGTCCGGGATCCGAAGATCAGGATCTTCGAGACCGAATGGGACGAGACCCTCAGGCGCGATGGCCTGATCTTCTCCCAGCAGACCAACCTGGCCATAGCCCAGTGCAAAGGCGACTGGGCCTTCTACCTGCAGGCGGACGAGGTCGTCCACGAGGCCGATCTCGGCAACGTATTGAAGTCTCTGGAGCGGGTTCACCCGCGGAACGATGTCCTCGGCCTGCTGTTCCGCTACCTCCACTTCAAGGGTGATTACTGGTCGATCGATCCCTGGTCCTACCATTGGGAGGTTCGCGTCATCCGCAACGATGGGCGTCTTCAGTCCATTGGGGACGGCTGCGGGTTCGGGTGCGTTGACGATCCCGGTGAGCGCAACCTGAAAGATGGCCCCAGGTGGCGGCTGGCGAAACCGAGGGCCCGCATCTTTCATTACGGATACGTCAAGGATCCGTCGGTCCTGGTCCGGAAGAAACGATATCAGGCCACACGATATCACGAGGTGATCCCGGAGTCGGAACGGCGAGCCCTGACCCGGGAGGCGTGGGAGTTCGAAGACTATGATATCCTGAAGGAGTTTAACGGGACACATCCGGCCGTTATGGCCGGGCGTATCTCGCGGAGTGCCCGGCTCCGGCCCAGGAGGAACCGCTGGCTGAGCTGGCACTTCTACAGGGAGGTCTTCGCCCATGGCTTCAAAGGGTGAGGGGCTGCCAAGTGCGGGACGCGCCCTGAGCACGCATCTCAAGGATGATGAGCCTGGACAGGAACGCCGGGCAGGTGTGACTGCCGTGATCATTACGTTGAACGAGGAGCATCATCTTGGCCCCTGTCTTGACAGCCTTCGCTGGGTGGACGAGATCGTGGTGGTAGATGCGGGAAGCACGGATCGGACCGTAGACCTCGCGAGAGCCGCCGGCGCCCGGGTGTTCGTCAGGGACTGGTCCAGCTACGGTCTCCAAAAGAATTTCGGCTTTGAGCAAGCGCTGGGAGAGTGGCTGCTGGTGATCGACGCCGACGAGCGGGTCTCCGATGCACTGGCGGACGAGATCCGGGGGCGGCTCGCCGCGGGAGCCCTCGCCGTCCATGCGGCCCACGATGTCCCGCGACAGAACTACTTCTTCGGCCGCTGGCTGCGCTGGGGCGGGGCCTTTCCGGATCGCCAGATTCGCCTTATCCGGCGCGGCAGGGCCCGGTACAATAGCATTCTGCTCCATGAGCAACTTCTGGTGGATGGGACCGTCGGCCATCTCTCGGGGCACCTGGTGCACGAGGCAGCGCGAACAGTGACCGACCGTCTGACCAAGCTCAACCGCTACGCCGACTACGCGGCCATCGAGACCTCGAAGAGGCGCCGGCGGGTGCACTGGTGGGATTTGCTACTCCGCCCTGCGGTCATCTTCGGTAAGCTCTACATCCTCAAGCAGGGGTTTCGGGATGGTCTTGCTGGGCTCATCTACTGCGGGCTCGCGAGCCTCTACGAATTCACGAAGTATGCAAAAGTGTGGGAGCGGACCCGTGAAGGGGACGGTTCAGTTGACTGAGGGCAGACGCGACCGCGGGGAGAGATGGACCGCCATGGTGGCCCTTCAGGACCGGATCAGGCTTCTGAACGTTGTTCTGGCTGGTGCGATCGTGCTCACGGTCTTCTGTCTGCCCCTCTCTGAATCGTTGAAGAATATCGGATACGGGATCGCCTTGGTGGCCTACCTCACCCTGATCATCGTGGGGGGGTGGGAGGAGATCATTGTGCCACCGGTCAGTGTGTTGTTGTTTGGGAGCGTGGCTGTAGCTATCGCCAGCGCCTTGGTGTCGGCCGATCCGCGACAGGCCTGGCGGGGTGTCTGGGAGGTGTTCCGCTACAGCAGCTTCTTCTTTCTGGTTTGCCGCGGCATCAGGGGCCCGAAATGGGTCCTTGCCTTCCTGTGGGCTGCTGTGGCCGGCGTGGGGCTAGCGGCCACCATCGGGCTGGGGCGGGCGCTGGCCTTCGGGTTCACCATTCATCACTTCACGATGTTTTCGCTTGGCAACAAGAATGCGGTGGCCCAGTATCTCGTGATGATGCTGGCGGTCATGTTCGGAATGGCGGACCGCCTTCCAGTCACGCGACGAGGTGCGGCTACGCTGGGGCTAGCTGGTGGGTCCTCTCTCATCCTGCTCGGCTTGAGCAACGCTCGGACCATGTGGGTTGGCCTTGCCGTGGTGATCGTCGTTCTCGGGGGCTGGCGGCGAGCTCGGCTTGTCCTGCTGGGCCTTGGTTTGTTCGTGGCGGTTGTGGTGGGGGTGGCGCTGGTGAAGCCGGACATCGCACACCGCGTGGCGGCATTACGCCACAGCGAGACGTATCTCGATGTCGGACAGCGGGTCGAGATCTGGCGGTCTGCCATGAGACTGTGGAGGGACCATCCGTGGCTTGGCATTGGTCCTCGGACGTTCAAGCTGTATGCGGGTGCGCCCAGCGGCTCGGATCGAGCCCGGTATGGGATACCGAAAGGCGTGACGCAGGCGCACAACATCTGGCTGCAAGTTGGAGCGGAGATGGGGACCCTTGGCGTGCTGGCCATGGCCTCTTGGGTGGTTGCCTTCTCCATCTGGATCATCCGTCAGCGAGCGAGCTTTGCCGAGGGCGCGCTAGGAGCGGCTTGGGCTGGTGCCGCGGGGGCGCTCGCCGCGACGTTAGTCGCAGGGCTGACTGAGCCCTCAATCGGCTATGAGCACGCGGTTCTCCTGATGGGGCTGTTTGGTATCGTCATGGGCGCAGATGCCAGGGCAGGGCGCGGCGGCGAACTGGACGGGTCTTCGCGAATCGAGAGATGCCGGGTGGTGTAATCATGCCTCGCCTCGTCGGGAAGAAGTCATGCGAATCGGTATAGATGCGGACCCGATAGTCGATGGAGGTGGTGGCGTCGGCCGGTACACGCTCGAGCTTGTATCGCACCTCACGCGGCTAGCCTCCGAGGAGGAGT
>JBGPUH010000234.1:0-4417 GCA_041491025.1 Methylomirabilis sp. (SeqCode) | reverse complement strand
AGCAGGACTTTTGATAGCTCGATCTGACTGCCGGCCTCGCCCTCGATCCGCTCCAGCGCCACCAAGGCGCCAGGGGTAACCCGCTGCTGCTTGCCTCCCGACTCGATGATCGCGTACACCGTTTGCTCCTCCGATGATCAAGGCCAACAAACACGGAGAGGAGGCCTATGGCCTCCTTCTCGATGATGCCATATCGCTGTCAAAGCGTATTCTAGGCAGCTCCGGCCGCCCTGTCAAGCAGTAAGACATGGGATAGGGTTGAGCGTATAGGGGGTAGAGAAAACCCCCTGAACCCCAGACCCTAAACCCTAGACCCTTTCTTTCCGGCCAGCTTCCTCTCCAGGAACAGGGCACCCCTGATGACTCGGCCGTTCGGAGCGATGCTCCAGGTGCCGTGTCCCACGACGGTAAGCTGAATCGGAATCCCGCAGCGCTTGGCCTCGCCGAGCAGGCGCCGGACCAGCGCCTCCGGCCCGGCGTCCGCCTGCCATTCCCCTCGATACGCCAGAGAAGGCTCGGGGCACACGATCTCGACCTTCATGCTACCCTTCGAGCAACTGATACTTCCCTGGCGCCAGCGATTCTTCCGGAACGAGGACGATCTCCCCGCCGTAGGTCTGCTGAAGCGATTCAACCATCTCGCCGTCCTCTGCCTGAATCCAGCCGATCAGATCGGGATGGGCGCGAATCCGCACGCGGAGGACACGCTTCTGGAACAGCCGCCACTCCACCTCCCGAAGGACCTGATGAGCGATGGAGGGGGTCGAACGGGTATAGCCGAGACCTCCGCAGGCCGGGCACGCAGCGCTCAGCGCCTTGTTCAGCCCCTGGCGGACCCGCTTCCGCGTCATCTCGACCAGACCCAGCTCCGACAGGAGCGAGACATTGGTGGGGGAGCGGTCAGGCTTCAGCACCTCCTTCAGCTCCTGGAGGACCCGATCCCGGCTCTCCTGCCGAGCCATGTCAATGAAGTCAATGATGATGATGCCACCGAGGTCTCGCAAGCGCACTTGGCGCGCGATCTCCCTTGCCGCCTCCAGGTTGGTCTTGAGGACCGTCTCCTCAAAATCGTGCTTCCCGACATACTTCCCGGTGTTGATGTCGATGGAGACCAGGGCCTCGGTCTCCTCCACCACAATGTAGCCCCCTGACTTGAGCCAGACCTTGTGTCGCAGCGCCTTCTCAACCTCCCGTTCGATGCCGAACGACTTGAAGATCGGCTCGTCTTCGGTGTAGAGGAACAGGTGCGATTTCAGCTCAGGGTGCAGGGAGTCGGCGTATTCCAGACACCGCTCGTATTCGGTCGGACTGTCCACCACCAGGCGGACGACCTCTTTCGTGAAGAGGTCGCGGAAGATCCGGAAGATCAGGTCCAGATCCTTCTGCACCAGCGCCGGAGCTGTGAGGGTTTCCGCCCTGCTCTTGATCTTCTTCCAAAGCGAGCGGAGAAACTCCAGATCGGCGGCGATTTCCGCCTTCCCCTTGCCGATCCCGGCGGTCCTGACGATGACCCCCTCCCGCTGTGGATTGATCTCCTCGACGATCTGCTTCAACCGAGATCGCTCCGCCTCGTTCTCGATCTTCCGGGAGACGCCAATGTGTTGCTCGGTCGGCATGTAGACCAGGTAGCGGCCAGGCAGGGTGATGTGGGACGTGATGCGAGCCCCCTTGGTCCCGAGCGGTTCCCTGGCCACCTGAGCCAGAACCTCCTGGCCCTCCTTCAAGAGCTCCTCGATGGTGGCCTGTGGGCGCCGGCCGCGGGCGAAGCTGGGCCTCGGCTCCTCGGGAAGCGGTTCGCCGGGCTCGCCTTCCTCGCCGAGGTTCAGGAGGCGCTCGTACTCCTCCAGATCCTCGAAGATGTCCCGGACGTACAGAAAGGCATCCTTTGCCAGCCCCAGGTCCACAAAGGCAGCCTGCATCCCCGGAAGGATCTTCAGGACACGTCCCTTGTAGATATTGCCGGCGATGCTCTTATTCTTCGAGTCGTCGATGAGAAGCTCAACCAGGACGCCGTCCTCCAGGACGGCCACCCTGGTTTCCACCATGGAGGAATTGACGATGATCTCACGCTTCATTGACCGATATTCGCTTTCTCCTCAAGCTGGTGGGCTTCCCCACCGCTGATGCTCAGAGGCCACAGAGGAGATCACATCTCGTCATCCAAAATCAGCGCGGTTCTCGACACACGCAACGTTGTTTCCCATCCATCGACCTGACCGTTGAGGGCGTCCTTCAGCAGGTAGGTCATAATCACCTGCGGGCGCACACTGCCGCCCTGTCCTGCGCTCAGACGGAGGCCCCAGCGAAGCGCGCCATCCTCCTCCTGCAATGGCAACAGCTCCCGGATCTGCGGCCGGACATCGATCTCCACAACCTTCTCCTTCCGCTGAACACTCACGGGAATGCTGGCCCGACTCAGCCATTCGTCGCAGAAAGCGGGAGAACTGAGTTGGGCTCTGATCTGAGGGGCCGAACCATTCAGTGGCAGCGAGACCTGATAGACAGCCTCCCGCACCGACGGCGTCAGAGATGGGACCGTCAAGGGAACCTCCCAGGCGCGAAGGAGGTGCAACTCCGGAGCCAGGTGCCGGTTGACCCGCGCCACCAACTCCTCAGGGGCCATCGCCGCCTTCAGTTCAAGGTCCGCCAGTTCCTGCCACCCCTCGACACCCACCGGGAGCGCCAAGGCAAACGAGAGCTTCGGCTGAGGGTTGTATCCCTGAGAGTACGCCATCGGAACCTGCGCCCGTCGTAGCGCCCGGCTGAGCGCCTTCATGAGTTCCAAGTGCGAGAGGAACCGGAGATCGCCGATTTTCCGGAAAATGAACCGGATGCGTTGTACCGGAGTCTCGCTCCGAGTTTCGGGTTTCGGGTTTCGGGTTTCGGGTTCAGCGCTTGGCACCGCGCACTTGGAACTCGAAACTCCAAACTCGACACTCGAAACTTTTATTCCAACCGTCTCCGCCCAGGTCGGCCAGTTCGGCATGCAGATCTCGCCACAGGCCGAGCAAGGGGCCACGTGGCAATCCGGCGTCCCTCGGACCTCCAGGGCTTTCTTGTATTCCCGCTGCAGGAACTTCTTGCTGACACCGATGTCGATGTGATCCCATGGCAGCGGCTCATCCAGGGCGCGCACCCGATTCGCGATCGCCCCCGGATCGACCCCTGTCTCATCGAAGGCCCGCATCCACCGGTCGAACTTGAGATGTTCCGTCCAGCCGTCAAACCGGCACCCCAGCTCATAGCCCCTCTGGATGGCCCGGCCGAGAGACCGGTCGCCCAGAGAGAAGACCGCTTCCAGGAAGGAGGACTGCACATCGTGCCACTTGTAGGACACGTTCGCTTCCCGGAGCTTTCGCTTCAGGTAGTGCTGCTTCTCCCTGAGCACCTCCATCGGCTCCATGGCAAACCACTGGAAGGGGGTGTGCGGCTTTGGGACGAACGAGGAGGTGCTGACGGTCAGGCCGAAGCCCCTCGCTGACTCCGCCCGCGCGATGCGCGCCGATTCCCGCGCAACCCGGAGCATTTCGTCCAGATCTTCTTGCGTCTCAGTTGGCAGTCCGATCATGAAGTAGAACTTCACCGACTCCCACCCCGATCTGGCGGCGTTCCTGACCGCGGTGAAGATCTGTTCCTCGTCGAACCCTTCCTTGTTGATCACCTTTCGAAGCCGCGCGCTCCCGGCCTCTGGCGCGATGGTGAAGCCGGTCTTGCGGACCCGGCCGATCTCGTCGGCCACCTGCGGGAAGCGGTTGAGCGCCTCGACTCGGAGCGACGGGAGCGACAGCGAGATCTTCTCCGGCAGCAGCTCGTCCATCAGAGGAGGCACCAGGTCCGGAAGGACGGTCAGATCGGCGATGCTGAGGGAAGCCAGTGACACCTCTTCGTACCCCGTCCCCCGAATCGCCCGTACGGTCATCTGTCGGATCTCCTCGGCCGACCGCTCTCGGAGGGGCCGGTAGAGGTAGCCGGCCTGGCAAAATCGACACCCCTGCGTACAGCCCCGCATCACCTCGATGTTGGCCCGGTCGTGGACGACCTCCATGAATGGAACCGGGAACGCGCCATAGTCGATATCGCCGAGGCGGATGGCTGTCCGCTTGCGGACCGTCTCGCCCCGGTTCAGCGCCGGAACGTAGCAGCCCTGGATCGTGCTCCAGGTCTCAAGCAGGTCCTGGCGCCGGCCGCCGGATTCCTTCCACCGTAGGACCGCCTCACAGATCTCGAGGACCGCCTCCTCGGCGTCACCCAGCAGGTACATGTCGATGTAATCGGTCATCGGCTCGGGATTGAAGGCCACGGGCCCACCCGCGATGACGAACGGATCCCCTGCGCGCCGCTGCTCGCTCTTCATAGGGATGCCGGCCAGGTTCAGCATGTTCAGGATGGTCGTGTAGGAGAGTTCGTACTGGAGTGT
>JBGPUH010000233.1:0-4505 GCA_041491025.1 Methylomirabilis sp. (SeqCode) | reverse complement strand
TGCGATCCTGATTCACATGCGATCATGACTCACCAACTGATGGCCCTCGCGTTGGCCTTTACGGGGGCGCTTTGCATTGATATCGGCTTGGTCCTACTCAAGGTCCGGGGTGACGCGGTGGCGGACAGGGTCGTTGGCCGCCTTGGAGCGCAGTTGGCGGGCTATTTCAGCGATCCGCTCTGGCTTCTTGGCCTGTTTTTCCAGCCGCTTGGCTACGGCTTCTACCTCTGGGCCTTGAAGATGGCGCCGCTCAACATCATCCAGACCACGATGAGTTCCGGGGTTGTCATCTTCGTTCTCTTCGCGGTCTGCTTACTGGGAGAGCGACTCAAACGGCTTGAGTGGGGGGCCGTCGCGGCCGTGGGTGTCGGCATGCTCCTGTTAGGGATGAGCCTCTCTTCAGAGGAGGGAAACAGCCAGTCCATCTTCGACCCACGCGGCGTGTTCTTCCTTTCACTGGTCCTGGTTGGGCTCTGCGTTGCGGTGTGGGTGGCACTGGCAAGCTCCGGCGATCCCGATGGGCGGGGGATGGCCCTCGGGATCTGCAGCGGACTGCTCTTGGGCCTTGCCTCGATCTATGCCAGGGAGCTTGCTCTTTCCCTTGCAGCAAGTCCATCCGGGAAACTGCTGCGGGACGCGGTCACCACCCCGTACACTTCGCTCACTCTGCTGGCGAACGTCGCCGGATTTGTCCTGCTCCTCGGCGCCTTCCGCGGGCAGCGGGCTTCGATCGTCTTGGCGCTGAGCGCCACCCTTTCCAATATCGTGCCCATCCTTGGCGGGATGATTGTTCTCGGCGAACGGCTTCCTGCGGACCCTTGGTTGGCGACCTCGAGGCTGCTGGCTTTCTCGCTGACGCTGGGAGGCGCCGCCCTCCTGGTCCACCTGAACCCAACCTCAGTGAAACGATAAAATTCCGCCCCCGATTGCTATGACATGCGATGGGATGTTATTTGAGAATCGGTTCAGGAAGGGAGATCGAGACTGATCTGGATGGCCGCATTCACTCGATCAAGGGTCTCGGCCCGAAGCCTCCCGAGCCTCCGCTGGAGACGGGATTTGTCAAGAGTCAGGATCTGGGCCAAGTTGAGCATCGAGGGTTGCTTGAGCCCGGCCTCCCCCTTTTCCAGGGGCACGGTCACCGGATAGATCTTGATCGTCGATGTAATCGCCGCCACGATTGTCGTGGTCGCATACTGATTTCCCACATCGTTCTGGATGATCAAAGCGGGTCGGATCCCCTGCTGTTCGCTCCCGCGACCAGGGTGAAAGTTCACCATCCATACCTCGCCGCGGCGAGGCGAGGGCGGGGTCATTTCACGATCTCCCACCCGGCCGCCAGGTTGCCTTCGGCGGTGGTGCGGTCTTCTTTCGCCATGTGCTGGTAGCCTTCCTTGAGCTGCTGCTCAAGCCGACTGCGCCGCCAGAAGCGAAGCGCCTCTTCGACGAGGCGGCTTCGGGTCGTTCGACTTTGCCGGCTGACCCCATCTAGTTCCTTCACTAGACTCTCGTCGAGACTCAAAGTCACCTTCACTTTGGATGCCATTCTGTCCCTCCAATTCGTCATACCATTCAGATGACCGAATCATACTGTTTCAATACATCACTGTCAAGAGCGGTATAGCGGAATACATTCCCCCGTCACCTTCGTCCTCTCCACCTGCTGGGGAGTGGGTGGAATGAGGGGGTAAATGAGAGAGCCGCATTTGGCGTTAACTTTCGGCTGAGGATGTGGTAAGTAAGACACTAACCGATGGTGGGAGACCGGAAGGGCAATCCGTTTGAAGGAAGCACAGCCGCAAGATGATTGCTGAGGAATTAGCATCATGGAGAGTGTGCACGTAGCTCGAACGTTCGATCTGAGGTGAGGGCAGCATGGAGGCGCGAGGACAATGAAACGATTTGGATGGCGCTGTTGGTGTCAGTGGTGCTTGTCAGTGGTCCGGTGACCGCGGCCCTCGCGGAAGAGGTCATCTCCCCGGCGGCGGCTCAGAAAGCAGTTCGTGGGCTGGCGAATACCGGGTTGGGAGTGGTCGTTGAGCTGCCGAAAACCGTCTACTACGACACCCTCGAGGACGGCCCCCTCTATGGCCTGACGGCCGGGGTTCTGGAGGGGATTAAGCTGGGGAATTGCGCGGACTCTGGTTGGCGTCTATGAGGTGCTGACCTTCCCGTTTCCGGTCCCGGAAGGGTATCGCCCGATCTATACGCCTAGGTATCCCTACGAACCCGGAAAGACGGACATCGCCGATTGACAAATACACAGGTACCAAAATGCCCATGGGCGCGTCACAGGCGCATGAGGGCGGGTGTCATTGTGAGGAGTGCAGCGCAGCGACGAAGCAATCTCTCAGGGACGGTCAGGTGAGATTGCCGCGCTTCCTTCGGTCGCTCGCAATGACAGCGTAGGGAAATTCATCGTGTTTGCTATAGCTGATCGCTGAGAAGGTGTGCCAACAGCGATGAGAGATAAACCGAATACCACTGCTATAAATTGCGTTCAGTTGCCTGAGGGTGTCGGCTGCTGATAGGCCGGCGGAGGTGGCGCCGGACCCCCGCTTTCAGGTCGGGCCGGGGGCGCAGGTGACGGATAGTACACGGGCGGGGCGCCGTAGCCGTAGCCGCCTTGATATGGGTCGCCGGTCGGCTGGCAGTAAGGCGCGTAGGCCGGATCGCCCGAGAGGCACGGATCCGACCAGTAGGGGTCGTCGGAATACCCGTAGTACGGGTAATCATAGTAGCTGTTGTACGGGTAGCCATAGTAGGCGGAATAGTAAGCAGGCGGGGGACCCCAATAGTAGTACGGGTCATACCACCACCAGGCCGGATAGAAAGCGCTTGCCCCGAAGCCAAAGAAAAAGACGTCGCGGTGGAACCGATTATGGAACGAAGGGCTCCGGAATACATGACCCCGTCCTCCACCGCCGGTCACACCACCTCTTCCTCCGCCAACGAAGCCACCACCCCGGCTTCCGCCGCCCATCCCTCCTCCGCCGCCGCCGAAACCACCACCTCGGCTTCCGCCGCCCATCCCTCCTCCACCGCCTCCTCTTCCGCCCGCTTGAGCGAAAGCATAAGGAGCTGCAAGCAGCAACGGCAGAGTGAAGACAACCGCAGTGATCGATGAAACAAGCGCTGTTTTCTTCATAATATCACCTTCCGCGCGAGAAGAGACTGCGCCACACTGAACGGTGTCACTTGAATTCCTCTTCAGAAAGCTCCAGGCGAAAACTTCGATCCCTTGGCTCGATCTGAATCTGCCGCTCGTAGCGTGCGGCTGGCGCCGGTGCTCCGCTCGCCTCTGCGATCGGATTCGCCACTATCCGGTGCGGGCCGGCCACTAACGCAAGTTGACGGCCATCGCCCGGTCGAAGGACAAGGAAAGGTAACACGCCTGACGTAGCAGGATCGGTATCCAGATACACGTTGACCGTCCATCTGGTAGTGTTAATCAGCAGCCCCGGGGTTCGGGGCACGGCCGCGGTCGGCGACGGTGGGCCCTGCCAAGCACCTGGCGGCGGAGGGCCCTGGCCCTGCCAACCCATGGGCGGAGGAGGGCCCTGGCGCTGCCAACCCATGGGCGGCGGGCAGAAGCGCCATCCCTCTCTGGCCTCTACCCACTGCTCATTCTGGATACCGGCCTCCGAGAGGCCGAGTGTAAGAATTCCGAGGAAGAACCGGGCAGCATACTTCGAGTCACGCTGCTCGATCGAATCACAGGGACGGACCGCGAGGCTGGCACATCCCGAAAGCATGGCCGCCAATCCGACAAGGGCAATGGCACGTTTCATCGTTTCTCCCTGGAATGGACTGCACTCGTCAATAACCGTAGCCATAGCCGCCGCACTCATACCGATAGTAGCCGAAAATCCAGTTCCCATAGGCGTCATAGTATCCCGGGACCCAGACTCGCGCACAGGGCGGATAGGCCCGATAATAGGGCGCCGGGGGATAGTAGTAAGCCGGCGGCGGAGACGAATAGCTATACGCCGGGTACGGTGCCAGCGGAACCCCGAGATTTAGCCCGAAGAAGAAATGCGTTCTTGCCAGCGCAGGATCGGCCGGAATCAGCACCAGGCCGGTCAACACCAGAGTCGCGAGTAGACCAAGCGCCAGCATTCTCTTTATATTTTTCACCTGCCCCACCTCCCTTCATGCTTTGAAGTACGCTCGACCGCTCTTATGGTAACATCCGGGACAATGGCGGTCAACGGCGGGGGTCGGCGGGTTTGCAGCGTCGATCGACGAGGGCGAGTCCTGCTCGTACCGTTCCAACTGGTTATGGCGACGTTGCCGTTCCGCGCCGTCGCAACCATTGGCATAGGGGACGCTGATCACATTCCGCGCATCGAGTTGGAACGGCACTCGCCTGGACCGCAGGTGCCCAACAGTGGCCAAGGCGACCAATGCCCATGGGAACAGCAAAACCAGTGAAATAACTATGCCATACATGGCCTTCTCCATATAATCCTCTTTGATCTTTTTGATGCTTCATCGAGGCCACC
>JBGPUH010000232.1:0-4505 GCA_041491025.1 Methylomirabilis sp. (SeqCode) | reverse complement strand
TTGAGATCCCTTTCGGCTGCCCTCGATACGGTCCTCAGCATGGAGGTGCCTGAGGAAGATCTGATCAGGCGACTCGCGGGACGACGAGTCTGTCGTGACTGCGGGTATATGTTCCATGTTGACACTCATCCGCCAGGGGAGCGTGGGCTCTGCGACAAATGTGGCGGCGCGCTCTACCAGCGGGACGATGATACGGAAGCGACGATCCGCCATCGGCTGCAGGTGTATCGGGAGCAGACTCAACCGCTGATTGCCTATTACGGCACAATGGGGCTGCTCAGGCGGATCGACGGCCGGGGAACAATCGAGGAGATTTCTCAGCGCATCCATCACGCCCTGGGACGGGCGTAAGCCACAGCCGTGATGATCTTGAAGTCTTCCTGGGAGATCGACCTGATGCGCAAGAGCGGCCGCATTGTGGCCGAGGCCCTTGACAGGCTCACGAGGCTGGCGGAGCCGGGGATGACCACCCTGGAGCTGGACCGCGTTGCCGAGGAGTATATCCTGAAGCGAGGTGGCAAGCCGGCTTTCAAGGGGTATCGAGATTACCCATATACGCTGTGTGCGTCTGTGAACGAGCAGGTGGTCCACGCGTTCCCCTCGGGGCGCAAACTCAGGGAGGGCGATATCATCAGCCTCGATCTTGGGGCCATTGTTGACGGCTACTACGGCGATGCTGCGGTCACGGTCCCCGTGGGTCAGGTATCAGAAGAGGCCAGGCGTTTGATAGCTGTCACGAAGGAGTCGCTACAGCGTGGGATCGAGGCTGTCCGTTCGGGGAATCGATTGTCGGATATCTCGTATGCGGTGCAGTCCGCGGTCGAGTCTCAGGGGTATTCGGTGGTGCGTCTCTTTGTCGGCCATGGGATCGGCCGCTCCCTCCACGAGGAGCCACAGATCCCGAACTTCGGCCCGCCGGGTCGACCCCCCTTTGGCCCGACGCTCAAACCCGGCTTGGTGTTGGCCATCGAGCCTATGGTCAATGCTGGCGGGCCGGAGGTGACGATTCTGGAAGATCGATGGACGGCGGTGACGTGCGACAGGTCCCTTTCCGCCCATTTCGAGCACAGCGTTGCGCTCACCCCCGAGGGGACAGAGATTCTGACCTCCCTGGACGGGGCCGGGTGAGCGAAGGGCACGGGTCGCGGATGCCGAAGGAAGAAGCGATTGAAGTTGAGGGGATCGTGATCGAGCCTCTGCCGAATGCGATGTTCCGGGTCGAGCTAGAAGCGGGGCATAAGGTCCTTGCGCACATCTCGGGGAAGATGCGCATGCATTTCATTCGAATACTCCCTGGGGACAAGGTGATTGTGGAGCTGTCCCCTTACGACCTGACGCGAGGGCGGATCATTTACCGTTACAAGTAGACTCTAGGGTAGAGGGGTTGAGGGGGGTTGCAGATTCCCCCACCGCGCACGGGGTTGCCATGAAGGTTCGGGCGTCAGTAAAGCCGATCTGTGAGAAGTGCAAGATCATTCGACGAAAACGCGTGCTTCGGATCGTCTGCGAGAATCCTCGCCATAAGCAGCGGCAAGGGTGAACAGTTCATAGTTCAGAGTGGATAGTTCATAGAGAGGTTCACCCCCGAAGGATTTTATCTATGAACTACGAACTCTGAACTCTGAACGACGAACGCTGAACTCTGAACGCTGAACGAACAACGGGGGAACAATGGCACGCATCGCCGGCACGGACCTTCCAAGAGAAAAACGCCTCGAGGTAGCGCTGACGTATATCTACGGCATTGGTGATTCCTCTTCGCGCAAGATCTTGAGGGACTCCGGGGTCAGCCAGGACGTCCGCGTCAAGGACCTTACCGAGGAAGAGATCACGAAGCTGCGGAGAACCATCGAGGGGAACTACAAGGTTGAAGGGGACCTCAAGCGTGAGGTGTCCATGAATATCAAGCGGCTCATGGATATCGGAACCTATCGCGGCCTGAGGCATCGCCGTGGGCTCCCGGTTCGTGGCCAGCGGACCAGCACCAATGCGAGAACGCGCAAGGGGCCTCGCCGGACGGTTGGCATGAAGAGTAAGAAGACCTGATCGGATAGGCCCGATTGAGTCACCCGGTCGAGCCGTCTCGTCCGGCCCGATTTCCAGTGTTCGCTCTGTGTGACTTGCGTGTCAACGAGTGACTTACTCGACGGAGGGAGAATGGCGGAGGAAGTGACACCGAAGCGTCCGGTAGGACGTGCAGGAGGCAAGAAGGAGCACAAGAATATCGCTCACGGGATCGCCTGCGTCCAAGCGACATTTAACAATACCATCGTCACCATCACGGATGCAGCAGGCAACTCTATAGCCTGGGCCAGTGCGGGCTCCGTGGGGTTTAAGGGTTCGCGGAAGAGCACCCCATTTGCCGCGCAGATGGCGGCGGAGAAGGCTGCCCAGAAGGCAATGGGCTACGGTATGAAAGAAGTCAAGGTGTATGTCAAGGGACCAGGAGCCGGCCGTGAGGCTGCCATCAGGGCCTTGCAAGCGGCAGGCCTCGAAATCGCCGTCATTAAAGACGTGACGCCGATTCCCCATAACGGTTGTCGGCCGCCCAAGCGGAGACGAGTATGAGACAGTCGCTCTGGCTGCCGAACTGTTCCTTCGTTGAGGAGAGGGCCGTTCGGGGCGGCGTTCGCCGGCGCGCGCATGGGGCGGGGGGCAGGACCCTCCAGGGAGGGTTTCGTGGCTAGGTATCGGGATCCCGTCTGCAAGCTCTGCAGGCGGGAGGGGATGAAGCTGTTTCTGAAAGGAGATCGGTGCTTTTCTGTCAAATGCGCAATTGAGAAGCGGAACTACGCCCCCGGCCAGCACGGCCAGCGACGGACGAAACTCTCGGATTACTGCACGCAGCTTCGCGAGAAGCAGAAGACGCGCCGGATCTATGGAGTTCTGGAAAGACAATTCCGAAAGTACTTTCGCCTGGCCGAGCGGCAAAAGGGGATGAGTGGGGAAAACCTGATACGGATCCTGGAGCAGCGGCTGGATAGCGTTGTCCATCGTCTCGGCTTCGCCGCATCCCGGGCGCAGGCGAGGATGTTGATCAGCCACGGTCACTTTCTCGTGAACGGACGCAAGACGGACATTGCGTCCTATAGGCTCCGCCCAGGCGAGACCATCGAGGTGCGACCCAAGAGTCGGGAGATGGTGGCAATCAAGGCCGCTCTGGAAGGGGCCAAGAAACGACCGTTGCCGAGCTGGCTGGAGCTGGATGCGGATAACCTGAAAGGGACTGTCCGATCGACCCCAACTCGGGAGGAGATAGCCATCCCCGTAGAGGAACAGTTGATCGTTGCGCTCTACTCCAAGTAATGGCGGGCGTGGGAGGGTTTGATGATTCAGAAGTTTAAGGGTTTCCAGAAGCCAAAGCGGCTGGAATGTGAGCTGGAAACGCTGACCAGCACATACGGGAAGTTTTTTGCGGAGCCCTTCGAACGCGGCTTCGGATTGACAGTCGGGAATGCGCTTCGGCGCATCCTCCTTTCCGCGATCGAGGGGGCAGCGGTTACCTCGGTCCGGGTCTCCGGGGCCCTCCATGAGTTCTCCACCATCCCCGGGGTGAAAGAAGATCTGACCGATATCATCCTGAACATTAAGGGGCTTCGGGTCAAGCTCAACGTGGACCATTCCAAGACCATCTACCTCAAGGCGTCTTCAGAGGGGGAGATTCGAGCCGCGCACATCACACCGGATCCCGATGTGGAGATCCTGAACCCTGAGCTGCACCTTGCCACGCTGGATAAGGATGGCAAGCTTGAGATGGAGATGGAGGTTCGCCATGGGCGGGGCTACGTCCCCGCCGACCGAAACAAAAGGGACGGTCAACCCGTTGACGCGATCGCCATCGACTCCATCTTCTCACCGATTCGCAAGGTGAATTTCTTGGTCGAGGACACCCGCGTCGGCCAGGCCACGGACTACAACAAACTCACCCTGGAACTCTGGACTGACGGGAGCGTTCTACCCCAAGACGCCATCGCCTATGCTGCGAAAATCCTCAAGGATCACTTGAGCATGTTCATCAACTTCGAGGAGGAGCCTGAAGGAGAGGGCGTGGCCGTCGACGAGGAGAGGGAGCAGTTGCTGGAGCACCTGAACCGAAGCGTCGATGAGCTGGAGCTCTCGGTGCGGTCGGCCAATTGCTTGAAGAACTCCAGCATTCGGTATATTTACGAGCTCGTCCAGAAGACCGAAGCCGAGATGTTGAAGACAAAGAACTTTGGTCGGAAGTCTCTAAACGAGATCAAGGAAATCCTTACTGGCATGGGGTTGACGTTGGGGATGAAGCTTGAGGGGTTCCCCATCGGTGAGCTCGCCGGCAAACGTGGCGAGAAGACCTCCAAGGCCTGAACTGCGGCCGGGGCTTGCCGGGCCTCAGAGCCTGGTGGGAGCGTGAGTCATGCGGCATAGGAAAGCGGGGAGAAAGCTCGGCCGGACAACGGCTCACCGCGAGATGCTCCTCCGGAACCTTCTGACGTCACTTTTCCATTACGAAAAGATCGTGACAACCG
>JBGPUH010000231.1:0-4522 GCA_041491025.1 Methylomirabilis sp. (SeqCode) | reverse complement strand
CTTCTTCGGGGCTGGCTTCACTGGTTGTCCCCTCCTCGGGCAGCGGTTAGCCAGTTCGCGACCCTCCCGCGCCGGCGGTGACGTCCCGCAGGGACTTGTGCTTCGTGAGCGTCGGCTTCGTGTAGGGTTTCTTGGGTGACAGCTCGGTTTTCTTCATTGGCCTCCTCCTTCCCAGAGTCGTTTCATGCAGTGGCGATCGCCCACGCGCATCCCGTACGTCCCGCCTCGACAGGCATGGAAATACCGACACCCGTGACAGGCGTCCGGGAGGCTCGGCTTTCGATATCGCTGGAAACCGTTTCGCCAGATCTCTTTCAGGCTGTGATCCTTGACGTTGCCCTCGGAGTACGCGGCATCGTGGAGCACCACTGAGCCGACGACATCGCCCGTCGGCATGATGGTGAGGTAGCCCTGCCCGTCCCAGGGGGCGAAGGGTCGAGCCCTCACCTCCAGGGCCCAGGGTCCGACGTACCCGACCTCTTCGCTGAGCATGACCGGGAACATCTTGCGCCGATCGCGGATAAACCCCAGGACCCACCGGATCTGGTCGTCGGTAAGGCAGAAGCGATCCTGCCCCTTGGCCCGTCCTGAGGGGAGGGCCAAGGCGATCCGCCAATCGGTTGCGGCAGATGCCATGATCCAGTCGCCGAGTTCCTCCATCTCAGAGAGGTTGCCGGGATGCACCATCGTGTTGACCATCCGCGAGCAGATCCCCATGTCCGCAAACAGCTCGAGGGCGCGGAAGGTCTTCTTGAAGGCCCCCTCGTGCCGTCGGAAGCGGTCGTTGGTCTCCTCCAAGCCATCCACGCTGGTGAAGACGCTCGCCAGCTTCGCCTCGGCCAGGCGTTCACGGTACCGCTCCACGAGGCTGCCGTTGGTGGCCAAATGGACCTTCAACCCCTGTTGGTTGGCAAGCTCGATGATGTCGAACAGGTCTTTCCGGACAAGCGGCTCCCCGCCCGAGATCGAGAGATGCTTGACCCCCATTTCCCCGATCTCGCGGATCAGTTTGGCAATCGTCTCGAACGGCAGTCCCCACTCGGCCCCGGGATGCGAGGTCGATTCGCAATGATCGCAGATGAAGTTGCAGGCGTAGGTGACGAGAAGCACCACCGAGCCGGGCGGCCTGGGGAGCCCGAGCGTGCGAAGCACCTGCTTCTCGAACCGCTTGATGCTAACGTAATGGTCCAGATAAAACTGGTTCAGCCCGGGGGTAGACAGACAGCGCTGTTCAATCCAATTTCCAATCACGACAGCATCCTTTCGTTCACACTCCAGCCACCCCCACCCACGGGAATCGCCCCTCACCCCACGCGGCAGTGTCCCCCAACATCTTGTGCTTCGTCAGGGTCGGCTCGGTGTAGGGCTCCTTCTCGGTAGACCCGACTGACCATTCCTCCTCACACAGCAGTTAAGGAACAGCACGCGAGGGTAATGCAGAGGCGGTGATGTCTCGTAGCATCTTGTGCTTCGTCAGGGTCGGCTTGGTGTAGGGCTTCTTGGGTGTTGGTTTCACTGGCGTCATTGGCCTCCTCCTTCCCAAAGTCGTTTCATACAGTGTCGATCCCCCACGCGCATCCCAATCGTCCCGCCTCCGCAGGCATGGTAATACCGGCACCCATAGCACGCCTCAGGCAGGCTCGGCTTTCGATGCCGCTGAAAGCCGTTCCGCCAGACCTCTCTCAGGCTGCGATCCTTGATATTGCCCTCGGAGTAGGCTATGTCGGGGAGCACACACGAACCAATGACATCGCCCGTTGGCATAATAGCGAAGCGGCTCAGCCCTTCCGAAGGGACGAAGGGTTGGTCTCTCACTTCAAGCGCCCAGGGCCCGACATACCCGACCTGCTCACTGAGCATGACCGGGAACCGTTGCCGTCGCTCGCGGATGAACCCCAGGACCCACCGGATCTGGTCGTCGGTCAGGCAGAAGCGCTCCTGCCCCTTGGCCCGTCCTGAGGGGAGGGCCAGGGCGATCCGCCAATCGGTTGCGGCAGAGGCCATGATCCAGTCTCCCAGCTCCTCCATTTCATGGAGGTTCCCCGGATGGACCATGGTGTTGACCATCCGCGAGCAGATCCCCATCTCTTGGAACAGCTCGAGCGCCCGGAAGGTCTTCTTGAAGGCCCCCTCGTGCCGTCGGAAGCGGTCGTTGGTCTCCTCCAGGCCATCCACGCTGGTGAAGACGCTCGCCAGCTTGGCATGGGCCAGGCGCTCCCGGTTCCGCTCCACGAGGCTGCCGTTGGTGGAGAGCTGGACCTTCAAGCCCTGATCGTTGGCGAGGTTGATGATGTCGAACAGGTCCTTCCGGACGAGGGGCTCGCCCCCCGTGATCGAGAGATGCTTGACCCCCATCTCGCGGATCTCTCGGATCAAGCGGGCGATCGTCTCGAACGGGAGCCCCCACTCGGCCTGGGGATGAGACGTCGTGACGCAGTGGTCGCAGATCAAGTTGCAAGCATAGTTGACCAGAAGGACGACCGAAGCGGGAGGGCTGGGGAGCCCGAGCGTGCGAAGCACCTGCTTTTCGAGCCGCTTGATGCTGACGTAGTGGTCCAGGTAGAACTGCCTCAGAATGGGGCTTGAGAGGCAACGCTTCTCGACCCATTCCCCAATCACGACAGCCCCTTCGCCAGCGCTAGACCACCCTGCAGGTCGTGCTCCGGCGGCGTCTCGGGATAGGTGTAGACGTTTGCGTACCCCTGCAACTTCTCCTCTTCTTCGAACAGCGGAGTGCCGTGCAGGCAGAGCCAGCTATGGCCCTGCAACCCATCCGTCCCGCGTCTGATCCCGAAATGGATCGATACTGGAACCCCTCGCCTCCGGCAGTAGCGGTACAGCACCAGGCAGCGCAGCAGGCAAGGGCGTCGCGAGCGCAAGATCACTGTGGCGATAAAGTTGCTGTAGCGCCGTACCTGGTCGAGCGAGCCATCACCTGGACTCGCTGTCGTCTCCTGGTGAGCCGCGGCGAACGAAGGACCTCGGCCGAACCTCCTGAGCAGGGTGGTCAGGCTGGCCGCACGCAGAAGGCATTCCGCTTTCAGGATGGTCAGCAGCGACCACACCAGGAGCCGGAGCGCATCAGGCTCTGTGAGTTCCCTGAGTCGTCGATGTGTCATCGGTGATCCTGACGAGCCCCTCGTCCATGAGAGCCTTCGCCAACTCCATGCAATCCCGCTCCGCCTGTTCCAATGTAACGTCGAATTGCTCGCACAGGGCCCTGGCAGTCTCAGCCAGAGAAGTCTGGCCGTCAAACAGCTCCCAGACCCCTGTGCCAGTTGCGTTCAGAGTGAAATAGATCCCGGTATCGAGGTTGAGGAGGACGGTCTCGCCATCGAGCACCTTCCAGGTCACGTCCTTGCTCTTCACCGGATATGTATTCGAGAGATCCGCTAACGCCATCGGAGTCTTCTGATCGCTCATATGGTGGGCCAACATCTCGGTCTTTGTTGCTACAGAGAACGGCGGAGGTTTGCGCGTTGCTATTTAGTATACAATGAATGGAATCGTCCAGGTAATTCTATTCCTCACACACTCAGTCATCGATGAGCTTCCCTTCCAGGTTAACACCCTCATCAAGCCTCGGACGATGTACCTGGGCCTGGATAGCCCGATTGTCGCCGACGTTCCGTCGGAATAGCCTGACACTGCTGACAGTCCCGATTCGACTTTATATTGACTGGGCCGCGGCAGACGGTCTAAAATCATAACAAACGCCCGCCGGGTTGGGGGAGGCGCAGGGTGAAAGGGATTATGATGAAACGCTTGGTGTTGCGTTTTACGTTGGGCATTGCGATCGTTATGCTGGTGGGGTGTGCCACGGCGCCGCCCGCTTTTCGCCTCACCCCCGACGGGGCCAAGGAGTTTGTCCTCACAATGCGGGCGGGGAGCTTCTCTCCCAACTACCTCGTCGTGAACCAGGGAGACCGCGTGCGTCTCGTGATCTACTCATACTACCAATTCGCCTTTTTCACCTTTAACGAGTTCGGCGTCAGTCGCATGGTCCCGCACAATGCCCCGGAGGTCGTGGAGTTTGTTGCCACGCAGCGGGGATGGTTTGACTTCAAGGGCTACGGGTTCTGGGCCCAATATTCACAACTGACCCTGGCGGCTTCGGTTGATGGGACTGACAGCTCAGAGCATGTGCTCTACGGCCGGCTCTACGTCCAGTAGCCGTCTGGCCTCACTCCCTCCATCCATAATGGCCCCTTGGGTCCTCCCGGGAATTCTGTAAGAGGAATTGGATGGCTATCGTCACTATCTCACGGCAGATCGGAAGCGGCGGTGACGAGATCGCGGCTCGGCTGGCGAAAGAGCTCGGGTTCACTCTCGTGGATCAGGGACTTCTCGTCCCGCTGATGCTGGAGCACGGGCTATCCAGGGCGGACTTCGAGGAGCTCGATGAGGAGCGTGTCGGGCGGGGGGAACAGGCCCGCGACGAAGACCGGGTCCACGTAGACCTCCTCCAGACGCTGATCGCGAATCTGGCAGCGGAGAAAGATCTGGTAGTGCTTGGCAGGGG
>JBGPUH010000230.1:0-4556 GCA_041491025.1 Methylomirabilis sp. (SeqCode) | reverse complement strand
GCCAACCACTACGATTATCCACCTGCTCAGATGACGGTCGCTCTCCTCAGCCTCTTGGTGACACTCGCCTGGCTCGCCCGGAGGCTGCGTCATGGCTCGAGCACAATGTGATTACCCGGTGCTCGCGATCATGTGGCGGCCGAGTTGTTCAGCAATATCCTGAGCGACAAATCCCATCACAATCCCGGAGGCGTCAGGCACTTCCGAAGCGGATCGATGGGAAAAAACCGTTGCATTTCCCCAGCACCCAAGGATAACATGACAACTCTTCAAGTCATGACGCATGACATATGAGGACGCAGAATGAATGACGCGCACCCTGATCCTGCCACACACCGGTTGATCTAAAAAGGCCGCAGGGTTCATTCCCCAAGCACCCTGCGGCTCGTCTCGTACAGGAGGCAACGATGGTCAAGATCGGATCGAAGGCGCCGGATTTCACTGCCAACACGACCAAGGGGCCTATCACCTTGTCGCAATTTCTCGGCAAATGGGTCTTGTTCTTTGCTCACCCGGCCGACTTCACGCCGGTCTGCACGACCGAGTTCATCGAGTTCGCGAGGCGATACAAGGAGTTCAAAGACCTCGGGTGCGAGGTCATCGGCCTGAGCGTGGACAGTATCTACTCCCATATCGAGTGGCTTCGCCACATGGAGGAGATGGCTCACGTCAAGATCGAGTTCCCGGTGGTCGCCGATCCCGAGAAGGTCGTGGCCAACCTGTACGACCTGATCAACCCGGAAGTCGGCCTCACTGTCCGGGGTGTCTTTTTCATCGACCCGGAAGGGGTCGTCCGCTTTGCGATGTACTATCCGATCCCATTCGGCCGGAACATCGACGAGATCCTCCGGAGCCTGAAAGCGCTGCAGACCGTGGACAAGTATGGAGTGGCCTGCCCGGTGAACTGGCAGCCCGGGCAAGATGTCATTGTTCCGCCGCCCCAGACGATCGATGAGGCCGACAAGAGGGTCAAGGCAGGCGCCGACCGTTGGTACATGCTACGGAAGCACATCTAGCGGCGTGTTCCGGTCGATGCAACGCATCGTCATCCGCGCCCCTGCGTGCGGCGCCGATATCATCACCTACCTGAAGCGGGTATTGCGAATCCACGCCGAGGAGTTTCAGGCCGGCGAGCGAGTCGAATTCGTCTTCGACCCCGAGCGATTTTCGTTTGCGGCAGCCGTCTTCGAATCGTTGATGGCGGGTGCCGGCCTAAAGGTCGTCGGCGGCCGCGAAAGAGACGGGGCCAGGGTCTTTGAGGTCGAGAAGGCATAAGGCAGAGTGTGGAACGTAGACGCTCCATCGCGAAACGGACTCATCGGGCTCCCGGCCGGGCATCGGTTCCGTCACTGTGTGTGAAGTGGCTAGGAGGCGTTCTGTGTGGGGTTCTCTTCCTCGGCGGCTTCCTGTCCCCTCCGGAGGTACTTGCTCACGCGAAGCTGATTCGCTCCCAGCCCGGGCCATTTGAGGTGCTCGATTCAGCACCGGCTGAAGTACAACTCTGGTTCAACGAGCGCCTCGAAGATGAATTCAATGCGATTGAGGTGATGGACCCGGCCGGGCGACACGTTGAAACGGGGTCCGCACAAGTGAATCCGCGGGACCGCACGAACCTGCTCGTGCGACTTGGCAATCTCTCCCCCGGATCGTATGTGATCCGTTGGAGGATACTCTCACTCGACGGCCACCCAGCGCGCGGCCGTTTCATCTTCACCGTGAAGTAGGAGATGAGCGCGGTGAGGAGAAGACAGGACCCGATTGCCTCAGCGCAGCTTGAAAGGAGGGATGGATGACCGTGCTCCGGGGCAACTGGCAGGAGGAGACAAAGCTCTGGCCAGTGGCGCTCTTGCGTATCTTTTTCGGCTACTACTTCCTGCTTGATGGGCTCGGGAAGCTGACTGGCGGCTTCACCCGTCCCGGCGGCTTGGAGAAGCTCCTTGTTCCCTGGGCCAACGACAGGGCCTTTCAGTGGTACAAGCCATTCCTGAAGAGCGTGGCCATCCCGCATCATCAGCTTTTTGCTCAGCTCGTTACCTGGGGGATGATCCTGGCCGGCCTGGCGCTTCTGCTCGGCCTCTTCACAAGGCCGGTAGCCCTGGGGGGGATCTTCCTGACGCTCAACTTCTTCTTGGCCAAAGGGGGTGGGTCGCCAGCGACCACCTCGGACCAAGGGTTCATGGCCGGTCTGGTGGTGGTGTTTCTCGCCCGTTCCGGGCGTTCGTTTGGACTCGATCGATGGCTGGCCCGCCGCTATCCGAATTCGCCGCTCTGGTAGTTACTGACCGCGCCAGATTCGCGAACGATCTGGCTAGGTCTGCTCTGCGGCGAAGTTATCGCAACCAAGCTGCAAAAGTGGTGTTGAAGCAGGTCGGACGACTCTGTTATACTGACGCACGATCGTGTTTCGTCATGCCGATTTCGTAAGAACTTCTAATTGGGGTCCAGTCGGGATCGATGCAACCATTCGGCAGTTACACAACGGGCAAGGTGGAGGCCACACAACAACATGACCGGGAGGAGAAAATGAACATGAAGCGCACAGCGTTCGTTGCGGGGGCGTTACTTCTGTTCAGCGCTATCGCCCACAGCCAGGCGAGCGCCCAGACGGCTGAAGTGGAGCTGCTCAACTCAAAGGGGAAGACGGTAGGTCGCGCGACTCTTACCGAGCAGCAGGGGGGCGTCAGAATATCATTGGAGGCCTGGAAGCTCTCCCCTGGCCCGCATGGGTTCCACATCCACGCCGTCGGCAGGTGCAATCCGCCAGACTTTACGTCGGCCAGCAGCCACTTTAACCCGGACGGGAAAAAGCACGGGGTGAAGAATTCAGCAGGCGCGCATGCTGGGGATCTACCCAACCTGGTGATAGGGCCCGACGGAACAGCCGCTGTCGAAGTGATGGCCTCCCAAGTGACGTTCAGGCCGGGAATAAACTCCCTCTTCGGACGCAACGGATCCGCTCTCGTCATCCATGCGAACCCCGATGACGACCAAACCGACCCTGCAGGAAACGCCGGTGCCAGGATCGCGTGTGGCGTGATCTCGTCCAGGTGATCGCGCGAGCGAAGTCTTTGGGGAAGCAGGCCAGTGATTGGGGGCGGACAGAGGTAGGATCCCTAAGCCCGCCCCATAGGGGTGGATCGGCGAACCGGTAGGACAGCGAGACGATGGAGGATCTGCGTGATACGCACTCGCTCCGATTTAGAGAGAGGTCGTCCTCCATACCGGACTCGGTAGTAGATCTCGATGACTCTCGAGACCTCAGCAAGTTCCGGCCAGCCATTCGCCTCCACGGTTGCGGCGAACTCTCGCGGGGTTAGGTTTATTTCTTTGACAAACCCCTTGCGCGCGAGCACGCCAAGCAGCTCTCGGTAAAACTGCACCGCTCCTCGGCCGCCGCTTCTCCTGAAGCGCCACCCGAATGGCCCCTTCCGCAACCTCACCAGGACGGCGATCCCCGTTGCGGCAAGCGCGAGCGATAACAGGGTGGACGCCTGTAGCTGAACGGCCAGAGCGTGCACCGCGCCCTTCGCTGCCTCCTCGAAACCCCCGAGGAACCCAATTGCCTGCCATCGCAGCAAATCGGCTCGCCGCTTGGCAACCGAGACGAGGCGAAGCTGATCGGAGACATTGTAGGCAACCACATAGCGGTCCCACCGCATACCGAGCGCGTCGAGGTATCGAGAGACCCTGGCGAGAAGGCTGTTCCGGGCTGCATCGCCGCTCCCTCTCGGCGATGGATCGAAGGTGACCCATCCCCGCCGAGGGAAGTACACCTCGACCCAGGAATGGGCATCCCGCTGCCTCACCACGAGGTACCCGCCGTATTCGTTCCACTCCCCCCGTTGGAACCCGTTCACCACTCTGGCCGGAACTCCGGCAGCCCTGAGCAACACCGCCATGCCGGCGGCAAAGTACTCGCAGTTGCCTGCGCGCTGAACAAACAGGAAGTCCTCGAGCGGATCATACCGGCTATCCCTCTGCAGATCGAGAGTATAGCGATACCCCTCGTGGAGGTAACTTTCCACCCGGTGGGCGACCTCAAAGGGGTCACGCGCGCCCCGGGCCAGCTCTTCAGCCAGCGCCTTTACCCTTGGCGCCAGCGGCGGGAGCTGAAGGTAGGTCTCCCGAATCGCGGCGGGATAGGCGTTCCCCGCGCCTTCCAGGGCGAGAGGATCGGCGGCCTCCAGCTCCGACAGCGCCAGATAGGTGATGCGATGAACAGGGGGACTGGGGAGGCTGGCGCTCTTCGTGGCATCGGTGAAAAGGCGGGGCAAACTCCCCATCAGTTGTATGAGCCGGGGCGCGGCAAACAAGACATCCGTGCCGATCGGCTCCAGCTCGATCTCCTGGTGGAGCAAGCGCCCTGCACCGGAGGGTGTCTCAAAGATCGCCAGCCCGCTGCGGCTTTGCTCGGGCACCTCTCGCTCCGGAGTGGTCATCGTCCAGGCGCTCCCGTCGAACCGATCGAAGGCCACCCCGCGCCAACGGAGGGCAAGCCGCTGGATATCCTCAGGCCGCAGGTTCGACAGCTTGATCCGCATCACGACGCCCGACTC
>JBGPUH010000229.1:0-4566 GCA_041491025.1 Methylomirabilis sp. (SeqCode) | reverse complement strand
GTGTTCCATTGAGAGGAGTGATACGGCCGTGAAGACGGAAGACCGGTGGGACGCCGACGGTGAGGTGAAGGTCGGAGGCGCCGCGCTCAACCATCTCCTTCAACATTTCATGCAGATTCATGCTGGACTCCGGTTGGGATACCATTTAGCAAGAAGATAGCAAGAAGAGTGCCACATTGTGTCACTCTCGAAGCCTTAGGCGTCGGCTGGGGAGATGGCGACTCACTCGAGGATCGTTGGGCCTGCCAGCTGAGGATTTCGAAGGCAAGGCGATGATGTCACGAAAGAGGGGAGGCATCAAAAGAGGCTGGTGACTCGCACGACCTCGTCGAGGGTCGTGACACCTTCCCGAATTTTTTGGAGGCCGCTTTCTCGGAGGGTTTTCATCCCGTACTTGCATCCCAGCTCTCGGAGATCAGCGGTAGAGGCGCCGCTCAGAATTGCCTCTCGGATCTCCTCGTTGAGCAGCATCACCTCGTAAAGGGCAATCCTGCCCCGATAGCCGAGGTCGCCACAGGTCATGCAGCCCTTCCCACGATAGCAGGTCACGGTCTTCACTTCCTCCGGGGTGAACCCGATGTCCTGCAGGGCAGAGGCGGGAACTGATACTTCCACCCGGCACTCCGAACACAGGCGACGGACCAAACGCTGGGCGAGGAGCAGGTTGAGAGAGGCGGCAACCAGGTATGGCGGCACACCCATGCTGATAAGGCGGCCCACCGTGCTGGGGGCGTCGTTGGTGTGGACCGTGCTCAGCACCAGGTGTCCAGTCATGGCCGCCTTGATCGCAATCTCAGCCGTCTCGAAGTCGCGTATCTCCCCAACCATGATGATGTCAGGGTCTTGTCGGAGAAACGACCTGAGTAACGAGGGAAAATTCAAACCGATATCCGGCTTGACCTGAACCTGGTTGATCCCGCTCAGATTGTACTCAACGGGATCCTCTGCAGTCATGATGTTTGTGTCGATGGTGTTCAGGCGGTTCAGGCCTGAATACAGGGTGGTGGTCTTTCCGCTCCCCGTCGGGCCGGTGACCAAGATCATACCGTGCGGGGCCAGGATCGCTTTCTCAAACATTGTAAGGGCCTCCGGCTCGAATCCGAGCTTCGCCATGTCCAATTGGAGGTTCGAGCGGTCGAGCAGCCGCATGACCACCTTCTCCCCGAATAGCGTCGGCACTGTGGAGACCCGAAGATCCAATTCTTGCTGCCCCATCTTGACCTTGATCCGGCCATCCTGAGGCATGCGCCGCTCGGCGATGTCCAATCGCGCCATAATCTTGACGCGAGACGTCACCGCAGCGCGCATGGCCTGCGGAGGAGACATCACCTCGTAGAGAACGCCATCGATCCGGAACCGGATTCGAAATCCCCGCTCGTAAGGCTCCAGGTGGATATCCGAAACCCCTTTCTTGATAGCGTCGCTCAGGATGAGATTGACCAGCTTCACAATAGGGGGCTCTTCGGTGGCCCGGTACAGCGCTTCCAGGTCGATCTCTCCCTGATCCCTCTCGGCGTCCTTCTGCTCCTTTTGCTGAAAGTCCCTGACCAAACTGCGCGCGCGGCCGGCCGTATCATAGTACTTGTTAACGGCATTTTGGATCGAGGTTTCAGGAGCGACCATCGGTTTGATATTGTAGCCGGTCATGAACCTGACATCATCGATGGCAAAGATATCGGATGGGTTCGCCATGGCAACCGTAAGGGTGCTCCCGCTTCGGCTCAGCGGGATTATCATGTATTTATGTGCGATTTCAGCGGGAATGAGCTTGAGGACGGCGGGGTCGATTTTTGCGTTGCCTAGATCGGCGGGTGGAACCCCGTACTGCCGGCTCAGATGGGACGCAATCTCCTCCTCGCTGATGTACCCGAGCTTGGCGAGATTCGACCCGATCCTGCCCCCGGAGGTCTTCTGGAGCGTAAGACCCTCTTCCAACTGCTCAGGGGTAATCAGGTTGGCCTTGACCAGCATCTGGCCCAGTTGCAACGATTCCACGCGCCTATCCTTTCCTTTTCCGGCGTGTTATGGCTTAATCAAGAACATGCTGCTGAATACTATCTAATGCTATCACGAAAAGTCAAGAAAGGGTCTCGATCAGGGCCCTCCTCATGGCCTCCTCTGAAGCTTTTTGACCCGTCCAAAGTTCGAATGCAAGGGCGCCCTGATACAAGAGCATCCCCAGTCCACCCAGGACTCGACACCCTCGCTTCTTTGCCTCCCGGAGCAACGCTGTCTCCCGCGGACGGTAGATCAGGTCGTAAACCAGGATCCGCGGGTGAAGCAAAGCCGGGTTGATCGCCGGGGGATCTGAAGCGGCAAGACCGACCGATGTCGCGTTCACAAGCAATTCAGAGTCCGCAAGCTTTTCTGGAACCCGCGGATCGCTCGGGCAAAGCCCAATCGCCGACACACCGCATCCTCGGCTCACCAGGACAGCAAGTGATTCAGCCCGCTCCACGGTCCGGTTCAGGATGAGGAGGCGCGAGACACCCGCCTCGGCCAAGCTCCAGGCCACGGCGCGCGCCGCCCCCCCAGCCCCGAGGATCACGGCCTGCCGCCCTCGAGGGACAAACCCGGCCTCCTCCTGAAGCGACCGCAGAAATCCCTGTCCATCGGTGTTGGCTCCGAGAAGATGCCCACCTCTGGGAACAAGGGTATTGACCGCGCCCACTGCGGCGGCCTCTGAGGACAGTTCATCCACCAACGAGGTAGCCTGCTCCTTATGGGGAAGGGTGACGTTGGCTCCCCCGAAGTTTTCCATCCTGCGAAGAGACTCGAATGCGATCGGGAGGCCTGCGGGTTTCACCCGCCATGGGATGTAGAGGCCGTCGATCCCGGCAGCCTGGAGTGCGGCGTTCTGCATCACCGGTGAGAGACTATGCTCCACGGGATCACCGAAGACAATGAAGACTCTTGCCGCGGCAGTGAAGCTCACGCTCGCCCCCATCGCTGGCAACCTCTCCGGGGGCCTTCGGCTCTCGCTCCTATCGGCCCACCGTTAATCGAACCCCTCCGAAAGGGCGCGCTCCAAAGCGTGCCGCATTTGCTGTCTTCTCTCTTCATCCATCAGCTTGGTCCCGTCCTTATTTGTCACATAGAAGACGTCCACGACCTGCTCGGCCTCGGTGGTGATCTTTGCGGAGCGAATATCCACGCTGAGCTCCGAGAGTGTGCTGGAAATCAGATACAGGAGTCCAAGCCGGTCTTGGGTCCGGACATCCAGGACGGTGTAGGCTTCGGACACCAGGTTATCGAACTCGACCTTGATCGGAGGCAGCACGCCCTTTTGCATCGGCCGTGCCAGAACATCCTTCCTGCGACGCTTGATGAGTTCACGGACGTTCACCCTTTCGGCGAGAACATCCTGCACATCTGCGACCAGCCGTTCCCAAACCCCAGGGTCCTCAATGGCAGAGCCCTTCCCATCGTCCACCCTGAAGTGGCGGATCACCATGCCGCTGGCCAGCGTAAAGATCTGCGCGCTCAGAATGTTCATCCCATTCGCGCTCAGAGTCCCCACGATGTGGGCAAACCGCCCATGACGGCCGAAGGCGCAGATCGTGAATTCCGAGTAGCCGGCCAACGGGAACGCCGCCCACTGGCTGGCGGCCTCTTCGCCTTGCTGCACGCGCTGTATCAAGCGCATGTGCGAGGCGATCTTGCCCAGCGAGGTCGTCAGCAGGTACCGCGTCGGCGCTTCCTGGAGGTGCCGCTTGACCGCCTCCACCCCGAACTCCGGCGATAGCTCCTGAGTGAGCTGGGATGTCACTCGCTCGGCCCTGGCAAGGTCATCCTCGCCCTCGGGGATTCCCCTCGTGAGGATCGTATGGGTCTTAATGTAGAGTTCCCATAGCAACGTGCCCTTCCACTCGGTCCAGACACCCGGGCCGACCGCCTTGATGTCGGAGTAGGTCAGGAGGTAGAGCATCTTCAACCGATCCAGCGTCTGCACATGTTTGGCAAAGTCAATCACCATCGCCTCATCGTCCAGGTCCAAACGCTGGGCGACATGAGACATGGTCAGATGGTGCGCCACCAAGAAGCGGACATCCTCGGCATCTGGTTCCGGGATGCCCATCCTGGTCTGGATGGCATCGACCAAGGTGATCCCCTTCGCGACGTGGCCGCGGCCCTCCCCCTTTCCGATGTCGTGGAGCAAGAGCGCCAGTCGGAGGATCTCCATTCTCTTTGGGTCCGACGCGATCGAACGAAACTCTTCGCCATAGAATCCTGAGACGCCATCTAGGTGTTCCAGGTTCTCGATGGCAAGGAAGGTGTGTTCATCGACCGTGTACTTATGGTAGAAATCGAACTGCACCAAACAGGTGAGCTTGGCGAACTCCGGGATGTAGCTGCCGAGCACTCCGAGCTCATGCATACTCCGGAGCGTCGCAGCCACTCCCTTGGGTTCCCGCAGGATGGCCAGCAAGAAGCCCAACGCTCGACTCGATCGTCGGACCGCCTCACCGATGAGGTGAACATCAGCCCTGATATAGTCCTTGATCTCCGGGCTCAGCGCGTACCCCATCTGCTGCGCGTACCAGAAGACCTTTAGCAGCCGAACAG
>JBGPUH010000228.1:0-4571 GCA_041491025.1 Methylomirabilis sp. (SeqCode) | reverse complement strand
TGTCTATCGAGGCGGTCCCAGCCATAGTAATAGACAAACGCGGCGGCGATCTCGACGGCGAAGAAGACCCATTCGATCGCCCAGGCCCATACAAAGACGTGAAGCAGGGTCGAGGTGGCCGCGGGGCTGACAAGGCCGATGCTCCACCAGATCCCTACGCCGCTGACCGCTCCGAAGACCAGGACCACCAGGACGAAAAAGAGGGAGTGATCTTTGACGTACTCGAGGACGGCGGGATCGTTCTCGCGGTAGGCCTTCCGCTCTGCCAGCACCAGATACAGGCCGCCGCCGACCGCAAAATGCGAGACGAAGACGTGCAGGATCGCGATGAGCCCGATCATCATCCCGCCACCGATCTGCGGAATTTCCCAGACAGGGTAATTCATCGCGTGTTAGCCCACGTCTGAAAACAGTTTTGAATCCGTAGCCCCTCGTTCATAGACGAAAAAGGCGCTAAGAGCAGCCCTAAGGCGATCAGCGTAAACCAGTGTACGTTCGTAGTTCTCAGAGAAAACGCGATACGAGATTGAGACCTTGCTATGAACTCTGAACCGTGAACTGTGAGACTATACTGGGGCGAGGCTAGCAAAAGGATTAGGAAGGGGCAAGCGCTTTTGTGTATGATGCGTGCCACTAGGAGTCCTCTTCAATCGCAGCCTCGGTTGGCCTGCCAAACCGATGGAATGCCACAACAGTGGCCATGATGATTCCGGATGCAGTCAGGAAAACCGCCGGGTAGCCGAACCGCTCTGCCATCATGCCGAACGCGAACGACCCCAGGGCACTGCCCAGCAGGATCGCGGTGCTGAACGCACTGAGGGCCCGCCCGCGCTCCTCCGACATCGAGAGGTCGATCACGGATGAGCTCAGAGCAGGATGGAGCAGGCCGTGCGCCATCCCGGTGACCGTCCCCACCACCAGCAAAGAGGCCGGAGAGGTCATCCAGGCTAGGCCCAGCGTGCCAATGCCCATGAGACACAAGGCTGGTAAGATCACCTTCCGGCGCCCCCAGCGGTCAGAAAGTCTTCCGCAGGTCAAGCGAATCCCGATGGCACCCGCACTGTACGCGATGTAGAACGGACCAATCCGCTCGATCCCGACGTGTTTGGCATAGATGGGCAAGAAGACAAAGACCGTTCCCGCGACGAGGCCGAAGACCAGTGCAAGAAGAATCGGCGGCAGGATCTGGACCGACGGGATCAGCCCTGAGAGGCCCGGCGGCAGAGAAGTTGCCGCCACATGTCGAGGAACATGAAACGCCAGGCTAGCCAGGAAGCACGCAACGCCAGCCGCCGCAGCGACCTGGAAAAAGACCTGGAACCCCGCCACCCGAACGAGTTGCTCGCCCAAGGCCGGAGAGAGGGCAATGGTGATAAGTCCCGAAATCCCGAACAGGCCCACGGCCTCCCCCCGCCGGCTCGCCGGAACCATGTCGGCAACCAGCGTGAGGTTGGCAATGTAAAAAGCGGAGTAGCCGATGCCCTGCACGAGGCGAAGGAGGAAGAATCGAGCGTCCAATTGCGTCGAGTAGGCGAAGCCCAGCGACGTCAGTATCCCCAGCGACGCCCCTAGCAGAAGAAACCGCTTGCGCCCGAATCGGTCGGACAACGCCCCGGCCAGAGGCTGGGCAAGGATGGCTGTCAGACTGTACGTCCCCATGATCCCGCCGACCTGGGACTCGGTCCCCCCAAGCCCCTTGATATAGAGCGGAAGCAAGGTGAACGCGTTCACGTTGGCGAAGAAGAAGAAGTTGGCGAGGAAGGCATTGAAAAAGTTCGACGTGTAAATAGTCTCGTCGGCAGACAAACCCTCCCGTTGAGGACTATCGCTAGGCGGATCAGAGAACGGGTCTTGGTCGGCTCCATCCATTCGCGTGACACCCGATCAGGTGTTTCGTCCTATGACTGCACTACACCATCTTCCGCGTTCCACCGGGCCAATCCGGTCTTTTCCCCTTGCGGGGAATAGGGATTTGACGTATAGATGGTTCAGGTCGTGATTATCCGCATGGCTCCTAGGGGGGCGTGGTCGTCGATCAGATCGACAATAGGGTTACGGAGCCAGGATTCGGGATCTGCGGAGTGCTTTCCCAAACCCTAGACCCTCTCCCCTGAACCCTAGGCCATTTAAGAGGAGGGACTCACCGTGACGACGACTGCGTATGTCCTGATCGAAGGGGTTTCGGATCAAACTGCCAACATCGTGCGAGCCCTTCAGAAGGTGAAAGGAGTCAAGTCGGCTCACGCTGTGACGGGGCCTTACGACGTGATCGCGTGCGTCGAAGCGCCAGATGTCGGCGCGATCGGAGCAATCGTCCTCTCGAAGATCCGAAGCTTGAAGGGCGTCACAAGGACTGTGACCTGCGTCGCAGTATAGAGGGGTCGTAGCGCACTGCACCCTCTGCTTCCGTCGCAGATCATCCGTGCCTGGCACCGGCGAAGTCCATCGCCAGATGGATCAGGGTGCGGACCATGGCGCCCGTTGCGCCCTTCACTTGGTACCCTTGGTCCTTCTCTGCTTGCGAGGTCCCGGCGATGTCCAGGTGAACCCAGGGAGTCTTGCCGACAAAGTTCGCCAAGAGTGATGCGGCCGTGATAGCCCCCGCCTTCCGCCCGCCCACGTTCTTCATGTCGGCATAGTCGCTTTTGATCTGCTCGGCGTACTCATTGTCCAGGGGAAGCTCCCATAACTTCTCGCCCGAGGCCTCCCCGGCCTCCTTCACCCGACGCATCAGCCCAGGATCATTGGTAAATGCGCCAGTCCGAAGTGAGCCCAGTGCGACGACGCAGGCGCCCGTCAGCGTCGCCACGTCCACCACATGTGTCACGCCCATGTCGCAGGCATAGCACAATCCATCCGCCAGGATCAGGCGCCCTTCGGCGTCGGTGTTGATGACCTCAATGGTCTTGCCGTTCATGGCCTTGACGATGTCGCCAGGGCGCTGGGCGGTCCCGCTCGGAAGGTTCTCTGTGGCCGGCACGATGGCGGTCACATCGACCGGTAGCTTCAGCTCCGCGATCCCTTTGACGGCCGCAAGAACTGCCGCCCCACCAGCCATGTCGCCCTTCATCGCCTCCATCCCCTCGCTCGGTTTGATGGAGATTCCTCCTGAATCGAAGGTGATCCCCTTGCCAACAAAACCGAGGTGTGGTCCCTTGCCCTTTCCCTTCTTGCCCTTGTAGGTGACAACGATGAGCTTGGGCGGCTCCTCACTTCCCTGTGCAACTCCCAGGAGCGCCCCCATGCCGAGCTTCTTCATGTCGGCACGTTCGAGCGTCTTGACCGTCAGGCCGAGCGCTCGCGCCATCTTCCTGGCCCGATCCGCTAGCTCTGATGGCGTAAGCGTGTTGGCCGGCTCATTCACCATGTCTCTCGCAAGGATGGTCGCCTCGGCCAGAATCCGTCCCCGATGCGCCCCGTCCTCTATCGCTCCGATCTTCGCCCTGTCGCGCTCGAGGAGCGTGAGTTTCTGGATCGCCTTCCCCTCGTGTTCCTCCGGCTTCTTATATTTTCCAAACCGATAGAGGCCCAACAGCGCTCCCTCGGTCACGGCGCAGGCCGCCGGCCCCGCCTCGATACCGCCGGCCCCGGCGCCGTGGATGATCGAGCCCACTCGCCCGGCGCCGACATCGCGCAGATGGCGCAGCGCCTCTGCCGACGCCGATCGGATCCGATCGAGCGTGAACGCCTCCTGCTTGCCGAGCCCGATCACCAACACGTGCTCAACCGGAAGGCGGCCAAAGGTGTGAAGCAGGAGTCGCTCATGAAGCTTTCCCTTGAACTCCTGTCGGCGGATGGCCGCGGCGATCGACCCGGCGAGGGCTTTGTCCACGGCCCCCGTAGCGCCGCCCGGCCGCTTGACCCCCTCAAAGAGATTCACGATGAGCGCGTCTCCTTCATAGGAGAGCAGGTCCTGTACCTTGACCTCAACCTCCACTCGATTGCTCCTTCCTCATGGTCCGCCCACGACAGGCGGAAATACAAGAGGGATGGCGGCTGCCACCCCTCTATCTGTCGATCTTGCCGCCCACCATATCAGGCTCTCATCAACTCCCTCACCCACACGGCTCCCTCGTACGCCCACTATGGGCACGCAACCTGTATCTCCGGCAACACTTATGACGAGCCGATCAGCTCATCCACGCGTGGATCCCAGGGCTTGAAGGGATCCTTGCACAGGATGGTGCGCTGATACCGGTCGTTCAGTTTCAAGTAGCTCCAGCCGACGTCGTACGACTTATTCTTCTCATTGGCGAACTTGATGAAGTCGCTTCGGACCTTGGCCCTCGTCGTCTGCGGAGGGGTCGTCATGGCCCGCTCGATCTCCGCGTCGGTGATCACGCGATCGATCATGCCGTCCCGCAGCATGAGATAGTAGAGCCCACGAGTGCGCTTGATGTCGTGGTACTGCAGGTCCATCATGAAGACGCGCTGGTCGTCGAAGGAGCAGCCCTTGCGGCTGATGTAGGAGGTGATGAGCTCGCGCTTGATCACCCAGTCGAGCTCACGGTTCAGCGACATCGGGTCTTCGGCGAGCTTGTCGAGGACATACTGCCACTTCTCCAGGAGAT
>JBGPUH010000227.1:0-4581 GCA_041491025.1 Methylomirabilis sp. (SeqCode) | reverse complement strand
TGCCGTGATGCTGACGCTGAACACGATGTCCTCGACCCAGTTCAACGTCGCGAACTTCATTTGCGGCCACACCACGAACGGCCAACTCGCCGAGAACGACGGGTTCCCCCGCACCGGGAGCAGCGCGATCGCCTGCGGCGGACCGGATGTGGCGGATCCGACCCACACGAGCGACAACGCCGAGGGGCCGGGCATCTCGCTACAAAGCTCGACCCCACTCGGCTGGTGGCGGTTCAACCGGATCCCGCAGGGACCCACGCCGAATAGTAACGTTGCATCACAATCAGTGTTCGATGGCAAGGGCCTGGTCGGCGTGGTCCTGACCTCGGCCGCCCCGGGTGGAGGCGGGCTGGGGATCGGGGATGCGACGCGGCTCTGGCACAAGGACCCGTGTGAGCAGGGTACGCACGGGAGCCTCCAGAACTTCGGCCCGCCGCATCTGCGTGACCGGTCCGTTAGCTTCAGGGACATCGTGTTCTTCAACACCTACGACGCAGGTACCCAGGCTACTGTCTGTGATACTACCGTATTCCCACCGACCGCTCCACCGTTCCACTAAGCACCTCGCTCCTCCGACGGGCCAGGGGGGTTCCCCCCTGGCCCGTTGTGTTTCGCGCAGCCTGAGCCCGGCCCTGTCCTGGCGAGGCCCCGCCTGGTCGGGGCCGACGCACTCCACCGGCCCTGCGAGCACCCACGACCGATCGCGTCGCCGTCGCCGTGCGCCTCGCAGGCCGCGTGTCCCTTCAGTCAGGCGGCCCCCGCCGGGTCACCGGGGCGCCGCGCCCCGAGGCGGGCGTGTGGCCATTTTTTCTTGACAAACTCAACCCTGCTCATTATCGTGTATAGATTCTAGCAATGCTCCGGAGGGAGGAGAGGCCCGTATCATGACCAAGACCATTCATCGCGCTATCCATGAGATCGACAGGCGCTGGCTTCTGATTGACGCGTCGGGGCAGGTGCTTGGAAGGCTGGCCTCTCAGGTAGCGATTCTCTTGAGAGGGAAACACAAGCCGATCTTCAGCCCGCACCTCGACACCGGCGATTTCGTGGTGGTCATCAACGCCGAGAAGGTGCTCTTGACGGGAAAGAAGTTGAAGGATAAGCTGTATCAGCAGCATTCGGGCTATCCAGGAGGGCTGAAGACGACGACGGCTGAGCAGATGCTCAAGAAGCACCCGACCCGAGTGGTTGAGTATGCGGTTCGCGGGATGTTGCCCAAGACGAAATTGGGGGACGCGCTGTTCCGGAAACTCAAGGTGTACGCCGGGGCCGCGCATCCGCATGCGTCGCAGCAGCCGGCGCCATTTGCGAACAAGACGGCGAAGGAGGCATAGGTCATCACCATGTCAACGGAGATTGCGCTGTATGGGACCGGCCGTCGAAAGGCGTCCGTGGCCAGGGTCTGGCTGAAGCCGGGTGAAGGGAAGATCGTGGTCAACAAGCGGCCACTCCAGGAATATTTCAGTCGCTCCGCCCATCAGGCCCTGATCCTCCAACCGCTGAAAACGGTCGGGATGGAAGGAAAATTCGACCTCCAGGCCAATGTCGACGGAGGTGGTATGAGTGGCCAGGCCGGTGCGGTCCGTCTTGGCGTCGCCCGGGCTTTGCTGAACGTCGACGCGTCGTTGCGGTCGGCGCTCCGCAAGGCCGGTCTACTGACGCGGGATCCTCGAGTAAAGGAACGAAAGAAATATGGCCAGAAGGGAGCCCGAGCGCGGTTCCAGTTCTCAAAGCGTTAGCCGGTTCCTCGAACCCCGAGAAGGAGGGTCCGCCGCGACCTTCCTTTTTTATTTGTTAGCGTTCAGCGATCAGCCGTCAGCATTCAGTGTTCTGCTGATTGCTGAGAGCTGATAACTGACTTCCTGTGGCTGGCTTTATGATGCAAGAGAGGGAAGACAGAAAGCAGAAGATCCGGGCGGCGGTGGTCGGCGCCAGCGGGTACACCGGCGTGGAGTTGATCCGCCTTCTCCTCAATCATCCGGGCGTGGAGATCACCGCGCTGACTTCGGAGAGTTATGCAGATTCGCCGATCGGAGAAGTCTTCCCGAGCCTTTCCGGCTTGCTCGACCTGACGTGCAGGAAGTACGACCCGCAAGAAGTGGCGAAGGCCTCCGACGTGGTCTTCTTGGCGCTGCCGCACAAAACCGCCATGGCCGCAGCAGCCGAGTTGCTCCCCTTGGGCAGGAAGGTGATCGATCTGAGCGCCGACTTTCGCCTTCGTGATCCCGATCTCTATCGCCAGTGGTATGGCGTTGAGCACGTGGCGCCCGAACTGCTGCGGGAGGCGATCTACGCTCTCCCAGAGCTCTACCGTCGGCAGCTCGCCGGGGCCCGCCTGGCAGCGGTGCCTGGCTGCTACCCAACGGCGGCCCTGCTCGGGCTCCTCCCATTGGTGAAACGAGAGTTGATCGACCCCGACTCCATTATTATCGACGCCATTTCAGGCGCCTCCGGCGCGGGGCGAAAGCCGGAACTTCCGCTGCACTTCTCCGAGCTTCAAGGAAACATCAAGGCCTATAATGTGGCCTGCCACCGCCATACGCCGGAGATCGAGCAGGAGCTCAGCCGCTGGCTCGGGCGCGAGGTGCTGGTGACGTTCACCCCGCATCTGGCGTCAGCCGTTCGGGGGATCCTGGCCACGATCACCGCCACCCTTGTGGCCACCAAGCCGGTGGACGAGCTTCTCGCCATCTACCGGGATTGGTACGAGCATGAGCCGTTCGTCAGGATCCTGGGGCATGGTCGGTATCCGGAGACCAAGCATGTTGCCGGTTCCAACTATTGCGACATCGGTCTGGCGGTGGAGAGCAGGACCCGTCGCTGCATCGTCGTGGTCGCCATCGACAATCTGGTGAAGGGCGCCTCGGGACAGGCGATCCAGGCCATGAACGTGATGTCGGGCCTCGACGAGCGGACCGGGCTCCAGGCCCCCGCGGTCTTCCCCTGAGCCGGTCCTTCCCGTCGCCTCCGTGAAACATCCAACGATTCGCGACATCCCGGGCGGCATCACCGCCGCCAATGCTATCAGGGCCTCCGGTGTCTTCTGCGGCATCAAGAAGGCCAAGCCCGATCTTGCCCTTGTCGTGTCGGATCGGCCCGCCACCGTAGCCGGGGTCACGACGGTCAATCGGGTCAAGGCCGCGCCGGTCCTGCTTTGCGAGCGGCAACTGAAGGCCGGTAGATTCTCCGCCGTCGTCGCCAACAGCGGCAATGCGAATGCGTGCACCGGACCCCAAGGAGCGCGGGACGCCGAGGCGATGCGGGATCGCCTCGCCCGCCTCATCGGTCGTCCCGCCAGCGAGGTCTTCGTCGCCTCCACAGGGGTGATCGGGAGACGGCTTCCCATCTCCAAGGTCCTCGCGGGTATTCCGGAGGCCTTCAGGGTCCTCTCCCCGAAGGGTGGCAAGGCGTCGGCGCAGGCCATTATGACCACTGACACCTATCCAAAGGAGGCCGCCGTCAGCTTTGAACTGAGCGGCAAGCGAGTGGTGATCGGGGGGATGGCGAAGGGTTCCGGAATGATCGCGCCGAATCTCGCCACAATGCTCTGTTTTGTCGGGACAGACGCCGCTGTCCCTGCCGCACTGCTCCGCCGGACGCTGCGGCCAGCCGTCAGGGACACCTTCAACGCCATCACCGTAGATGCCTGCATGAGCACCAACGACACCGTCCTGCTGTTTGCAAATGGAGGCGCGGGTGCGCCACCCCTTAGAGCCGGCACCGGCAACCTGGCCGTCTTTGAAGAAGCACTCCACCGGGTCCTCTCCGGCCTCGCGCGGCTGATTGCGAAGGACGGAGAGGGGGCAACAAAACTCATCCAGGTGGCGGTCAGGGGATCGAGAACGGCCAACGATGCGAGAATCGCGGCGATGGCTGTGGCCAACTCCCCACTCGTCAAGACGGCGTTCTTCGGCGAGGATTGCAACTGGGGGCGGATCATGGCGGCCCTTGGCGCCTCGGGGATCCGGTTCGACCCCGCCCACGTGGACATCCTCCTAGACGGGATTGCCGTGGTCCGGAGGGGCATCGGTCTGGGAGAGGAGAAGGAACGGCGGGCAGGGGTACGAATGCGCCGACCCGAGTTCACCGTGACGATCGACTTGCACGGAGGAGGGGGGGAGGCGGCCATCCTGACCAGCGATCTGAGCGAAGACTACGTCAGGATCAATGCTGGATACCGTAGCTGACACGTTACGCAACGCGTGAGGTATTGCGGGTCCCTTCCGGTTTTCCCTTGTCCTTATCTCTGCGGACGTGCTATAGATAAGACAGTTTTCTTAATCTCACACGCCCCCTGATCCCTGGGAGGGTGCCCGCGCGACAATTCGTTTGCGAGGGTTTCGCAGGGAGGTTGAGGGGGGCGGAGGAGTCAACCACAGGGCTGCGCCGAAGGGCCAGCCGAACGGAGGAGCAACGTGGCGATGGTCACCATTAAGGAGCTGCTGGAAGCAGGTGTCCACTTCGGACATCAAACGAAGCGCTGGAACCCAAAGATGAAGAAGTATCTCTTCGGGGAACGGAACGGCATCTACATTATTGACCTCCAAAAAACCTTGAAGAAATTTCAGGAAGCTGCTGAAT
>JBGPUH010000226.1:0-4596 GCA_041491025.1 Methylomirabilis sp. (SeqCode) | reverse complement strand
GGGGAGGCGACGAGGATATTCTTCACCAGGCGCATGGCCACGACCTGACCGGCCTCGTTGCCGGTCAGCTCCACGGGCGAAACCAGGTAGCGCGAGATCAGCCTGCGGGATTTCCCGGTTGGCTTTCGAAGGGCGTAGCCCTGCAGGATCTCCACCTTCTTCATGGTGGCCCGATCCTGGCTCTTTTCCACCGCGGCCCGGCTCAAATCATCCAGTGCGACTTCCTCCGCACGCACGATGATGTCGGCATCCGCCATCTCCCCCAGTTCTTTGATCTCGGGGTTCGTGAACGCCGCTTGGGCCGGCCCGCGCCGCCCCAGCAGGTACACCTCCTTGATGCGGCTGTTCCGTAGGGCGTCCAGCGCATGATCGGCGATGTCTGTGGTCCGCAGTTCGTCTATCGAACGGCACAGGATGCGGGCCACATCTATCGCCACGTTGCCGATCCCGACCACCGCCGCTCGCTCCTGCTGGAGATCGTACTGGAAATCGCTGTAATCGGGGTGACCGTTATACCAGGCCACGAATTCGGTGGCCGGGTGGCTCCCGCGCAGGTCCTCGCCGGGGATACCCATCCGCCGGTCGGTTTGGGCGCCGGTGCAATAGATAATCTGGTGGTAGTGCGCCCTCAGATCTGTCAGGGTGACGTTCTTGCCGAACTCAACACAGCCGTAGAAGCGGAAGCCGGGGTTGGCGGCGACTTTGGCAAAGGTCGCCGTGACCGATTTGATCTTCTGATGATCAGGAGCCACGCCGTCACGCACGAGTCCGTACGGTGTTGGCAAGCGGTCGAACATGTCAATCGTGGCCACCAACCCCTGGCGTTTGAAGAGAGAATCGGCCGCATAATATCCTGTCGGTCCGGCCCCAATGATTGCCACCCGCAGCGGCAGAGCATCAGTCCCTGGTTGAGCCATCAGTCACCTCCGTGTGATTGGTTTAGGTCTGTCCTTCCATCACTTGAATCTGCAGCGTGTCCACTTCGCCCCGATATCGATCTCGCTGTGCCTTGACCACATCCCCGAGGGTCACGATACCGATAAGTTTCCCTTTGTCCACGATCGGCAGGTGACGGATTCGCTTCTCGGTCATGGTATTGCCGACCGATATCAGGTCATCCTGGGGCGCCCCGACGATGACCTCTTTCGTCATGATCTCGCTGACGGCTTTGGAAAACACCTGTTCATTCCTCGCGGCCTCGCGCACAATGTCGCGCTCGGAGATGATCCCTCCGGGCTTGTCGGCTTTGTCTACGACGACGAGCGCGCCGATATTATGCTCGGCCAGCAGGGCGAGGGCCTGGCGGATCGATTGCTCGGGGCGGATCGTGAACACCTTCGGCCCCTTCTTCGCTAAGATACTCGCGATATTCATGCATCTTCCTCCTATGATCGGAGAGCCATCAGGAATCAGCCTTTCGGTATGTCACGATATCTCTGGGGCCTTTGCGGCTCCAGGCGGCTCAGTGCCGGGTTGCTCCCTCGAGCAGGTACATGTAGGAGCGGTACACCTTGCCGGTCGCACGAGTCATGCCAATCTCGCAGGTGCGACTGCTGGAGAAATAGCCGTCGTGCTGGACTGCCGCCAGCTCGGCGGCCTCGCGGCGCGTGGCGGACTCGGTCAGCTCGGGGAACAGGAACCCCCGGTCGCCGGCGAATCCGCAGCAGCCGGCGTGGAGGGGCACCGTGACCTCGTCGCTGCAGGCCCGGGCGATCCCCTCGAGCTTCGGCGAAAGGTTCATCTTGACCACGGCGCAGACCGGATGAAGCGCCACCGACCGGACCCGCTGTCTGATCGTCAGACGCGGCAGGAGCTGGTCGTGGACGAAGGCCACGCTGTCCAGGACTTGCAGCGTGTCGAACTTCTGCTGGTTCTGTGGCGTAAGGTAGGACCGGCCAGTGGTGAGGTTGTAGGTGCAGGGACTGGTGTCGATGACGATCGGCAGCCGCCCGTGGTCCGACCACTCCCAGAAGCGCTCGATGGCGCGGTTCAGCGCCACCTGGTGCCCCTGGTCGTACCCCTTGGACGAAAACGGCACGCCGCAGCAGGTTCCCGCGACATTGTCCGGGATGAAGACCGGGACCTCGGCCCGGCGGGCCAAGGCGACGAAGGCCTCCATCAGCGTCAGATCGTCCGGCTCCCCAGCGAGGTGTCCCATCACACGCGAGATGCAGCTCGGAAAGTAGACCACCTTGGCGCCCGCCCGCTCGGCAGCCGGGCGCTGCCCACAGGCCGGTCGCGGCATTTCGCGACTCCACAGCGGAAGCGGCTGGCCGAACACCGCCCGCATCGTGCGGGTGATCCCGGTCATGGCCCCGGCCCCAAACAGCGATTGGGTCAGATGGCCCATCCGAAGCCCGAAACGCATTGTCGGCTCCAGCAAGGCGAAGTTCTCCGCCACGAGCCGCGCAAGGCGATGGGCCGCGGGCGAGTGGCGGAGCCGGCGGAAGCGCTTGGTCAACTGGCCGGTGTCGATTCCCACCGGGCAGGCGGTGGCGCAGAGGCCGTCCACCGCGCAGGTGTCGAGGGCCATGTAGGGGAACTCGGCCTCCAGCGCGGCCAGTATCTGTCGGTCCCTGCCGCTTTCCTCGAGTCTCGCCATCTCCCGCCGCACCACGATCCGCTGGCGCGGCGTCAGGGTCAGGTCGCGGCTCGGGCACTTTGGCTCGCAGAAGCCGCACTCGATGCACTTGTCCACCTCACCCTCGACCACCGGCATCCGCTTCAGGTCGGCGAGGTGCGCCTTCGGATCCTGGTTGATGATCACACCCGGGTTGAGCAGGCCCTCGGGGTCCGCCAATTCCTTCAGGCGCTGCATGATCGCGTAGCCCTCCGCGCCCCACTCGGCCTCGACGAAGGGGGCCATGTTGCGCCCGGTGCCGTGCTCGGCCTTGAGCGCGCCGTCGTACCGCTCCACCACGAGGCGCACGACGTCGTCCATGAAACGGGCGTACTGGTCGATCGACGCCTGATCGTTGAACGACTGGGTGATCACGAAGTGCAGATTGCCGTCCTTGGCATGGCCGAAGATGATCGCGTTCTCGTAGCCATGCTTCCGGAACAGCCCGGTCAAGTCTACCGCCGCGTCGGCCAGTCGCTCGATCGGAAAGGCCACGTCTTCAATGATCACCGTGGTGCCGCTCTTCCGGACCGCGCCTACCGAGGGGAACATCCCCTGCCGGATCCTCCACAGCAGGACTTGCTCGGCCGGATCGTGGGTGAAGCGCGCAGGCTCGACCAACTGCAGGCCCTCCACGGCCTCGCCGGCCTCGGCCTCGAGGGCGGGTCGCTCCGCCTCATCTGAACACTGGAACTCGGCGAGGAGGCCCGCCGCTCCCTCCGGCAAGGTCCTGATAGAGGCGGGGATCCCGGGTTGGTCTTGCACCGAGCGGAGCGCCGCCCGGTCCATCACTTCGAGCGCCTTGGCCCCCGCGTCGCGCAGGGGGACGATCGCCGCGCAGGCCGCATGGAGGTTCGGGAACAGCAGCAGCCCGGTGTATTTGACCGGAAGGTCGGGCACCGTATTGAGGACGGCCTGAGCGATGAAGGCCAGCGTTCCCTCTGATCCGATTAGCACGTGCCGCAGGATCTCCACCGGTCTTGCAAAGTCGATGAAGGCATTGAGCGAGTAGCCGGTGGTGTTCTTCATCCGGTACTTGGACCGGATCCTCTCGCATAGCGGCGGATTGGACTCGATCTGGCGCTTGAGGTCCAAAAGGCCCTGGGCCAGCCGAGGCTCCCGCTCGCGGAAGATCTGGTCGGCGCGCGGGTCAGCGGTGTCGATCACGGTACCCGAGGGGAGCGCGAAGGTCAGCGAGTCGAGGGTATGGTAGGCGTTCTGGGTCACGCCGCAGCACATCCCGCTCGAGTTGTTGGCCAGGATCCCGCCCATCATGGCCGTGCTGATCGAGGCCGGGTCCGGCCCGATCTTGGCATGGTAAGGCCGCAGCGCGTGGTTGACGTGGGCGCCGATGACGCCGGGCTGCACGCGGACCTTCTTCCCGCCTTCCTCCACCTTGACCTGACGCCAGTAACGACCCACCTCCACCAGGATCCCGTCGGTGATCGCCTGGCCGGAGAGGCTGGTGCCGGCGGCACGGAAGGTCAGCGGGACCCGGTGCTCATGGCTGAACCGAAAGAGCGCTTGGATCTCCTCGACCGTCCGGGTCTGCACGACCGCCCGCGGAATCAGCCGATAGAAGCTCGCATCTGACGCGTAGGCGATCACGTCGATCGGCCGGCTGAGGATCCGATCCGGATCGAGGATCCGTGCTAGAAGGTCCGTGAGAGCACCCTCCACTACTTCTCCCCCATCTCTTTGACCTTGACCTTGCCCTTCAGCGCCGCGTGGGCAGCGGCCAGCTTGGCAATGGGAACCCGGTAGGGCGAGCAGCTCACGTAGTCCAGGCCGATCTCGTGACAGAACATGACGGAGCGGGGCTCGCCCCCGTGCTCGCCGCAGATCCCGATCTCGAGGTCCTTGCGGGCCGCGCGGCCCTTGGCGATGGCCATGCGCATCAGGGCGCCCACGCCGGCTTGGTCGATGCTCACGAAGGGATCCTCGGGATAGATCCCGCGCTCCACGTAATCGGGGAG
>JBGPUH010000225.1:0-4650 GCA_041491025.1 Methylomirabilis sp. (SeqCode) | reverse complement strand
GCATCCCGGGCGTGAGCAATATCTGGACGCAGCCGATCATCAACCGGATCGACATGCTCTCCACCGGCATTCGGACGCCGGTCGGGGTGAAGATTTTCGGGAGTGACCTCCGGCTGCTGGAGCAGAAGGCGATGGAGATCGAGGCGGTACTCCGGACGGTGCCCGGGGCCGCCGATCTGTACGCGGAGAAGATCCTCGGCGCCCCGTACCTGGAACTTCTTATCAAGCGGCCGGAGGCGGCCCGCTACGGGATCAGTGTTGGCGACGTCCAGGACATCGTGGAAACGGCCATTGGCGGAGAGAACATCACGACGACGATCGAGGGGCGGCAGCGGTTCCCCGTCCGGGTCCGGTATGCGAGAGAGATGCGGGACAATCTGGAGGCGATGAAGCGGGTGCTGGTGACGGCCCCCGGCGGCGCCCAGATTCCCCTGGCCCAGCTGGTGGAGCCGCGAATCGTCCTGGGGCCCTCGATGATTTCCAGCGAGAACGGCCTGCTGCAGGCGACGGTCCTCCTGAACGTCCGGGGCAGGGATCTGGGCGGCTTCGTCGACGAGGCCAAGCGAGTGGTGGCACAGAAGGTGCCGATGCCGGCGGGCTACTTCGTCCAGTGGAGCGGGCAGTACGAGGACCAGCTTCGAGCGAAGGCACGGCTGCAGCTCGTCGTCCCGGTCGTGATCCTGATCATCCTCCTGCTCCTCTACATGACCTACGGCACCCTGGGTGAGGCGTTGCTGGTCATCCTCTCCCTCCCGTTCGCCATGGTCGGGGGCCTGCTCCTCCAGTTCTTGCTGGGGTATAACTTCAGTGTCGCGGTCTGGGTCGGCTTCATCGCCCTCTTCGGGACCGCCATCGAGACCGGGGTGGTGATGGTCATCTATCTGCATGAAGCCTTCGAGCGCAGGGGAAAGGAGAACCTCCTCGAGGCGGTGGTGGAGGGCGCCGTGCAACGGCTCCGGCCGAAGTTGATGACCGTCTCCACGATCATCCTCGGCCTGGTCCCACTCATGTGGAGCACCGAGACGGGCTCCGAGGTGATGCGACCGCTGGCCACCCCTCTCATTGGCGGAATGGTGAGCTCGACGCTTCTGGTGCTGATCGTGATCCCCGTGATTTACGCCTGGATGAAGGAGCGGCAACTGCGCCGAAGGGTGCGAGGCTGATTGCACCAACAGAGTGCAGTGCTGATAGTGAGGTAGGTGTGAACTGCACCCTCCTGACGTACACTTCATTCCCGGAAGCGATAAGGACGTTTGCAATCGCAGCCGCAGACTCGTGTGCACGGAATTGATTTTCCCCGGCGCACTCGTGGGCAAAAGTGGGAGGAGAGGAAAGACGATCAGTGGGTTCGTCGTCGGGTGTATCCCTCGCGTAGTCACCGAAACCATAACGTGCCACCTGGTCGAATCCTGCGGTCCCTAAGATTCGTAGGCGCTCCGCCAGAGAGGGAAGAACCGCTCATAATCACCAATAGAGGCTTCAGTCCACCAGACTCATACAGCGTGGACCCGCACGAGGGCGGTTCTTTCGCCGTCCATCTCTATCCCTGGCTCCCAACTCATCCTAAGCTGAACCAAGTGACCCGTCAGTGCAGATTACACCCCCATAATCTACACTTGCCGCAACTCAAGATTCGTCGTCGTAATCTCCACCGACAGCGGGTCAAACACTTGACAGCTTGCGAAGCCGGTGACATAGTAATCGCCACAAAGGCGATGGTCGAAACGACTATGGCAAGAAGGTAACCAATGACGCCAGCGAAACCGACCTCCAAGAAGCCCTACACGAAGCCGACCCTGACGAAGCACAAGGCCCTGCGGGACATCACGGGCCTCAACCCAGCATCCTTCGGATAGGCGGCGATTGTGGAGAAGGTCAGCCGTGAAACCAGGACCGAAGCGGCCCTACACGAAGCCGACGCTGATCAAGCACAAGCCCCTGCGGGGTATCACGCCCCAGACCCCTGCACTTAGCCGCCCACCAAAAGGATGGCCAACGCAGATTACACCCCCATGATCTACACTGGCCGCCGCAGATTACACCGCTGTAATACGGACTAACCGCCATTGAGGCGTTGTAGGTGTTATTTGAAGTGAGGTATCCAAAGGCGAGGCTCAGGAAACTTGGCAGATTGACGGGGAGCCTGACACCCACCGTGTTCGTCTCATGTAACGTGGATGGTAAATCATGAAACTACGAAGGAGACACAACATGCAGAGACTCACGTTCGGCGCGATGGCGATCCTCCTGGCGACCCTCCTCATGAGTGCGTCCGCCTGGGCTTTCGATGTCTGGGTCACCAATCAAGGCCTGAACAAGGTCCAGGTGATCGACGGGGACTCCCTGGAGGTCATCGGGGAGATCTCCGCGGGGACCAAGCCGCACAACATCACCTTTAGCCGCGATTTCCAGCGGGCGTACGTAGCAAATGTCGGGTCCAACAACGTCACCGTCATCGACGCCACGACGCGCCAGGTGGTCAAGACGGTCCCGGCCGGCAAGACGGCCCACCACGTGGCCGTGTCCCCCGACGATCGATTGCTCCTAGTCAGCAATCCGGGGGAACAGACGGTGATGCTCTTCGACGCCACGAGCTTCGACCTCCTGAGGACCATCCCGGTGGGGAAAGCCCCTGCCATGGCCGTCTTCACCAGCGACGGGAAGAGGGCTTACGTGAGTAATGGCGGCGATGCCACGGTCTCGGTCGTCGATGTGACGAAGCGAGCGGTGGTCAAGACCATTCCGGGCGTTGGCCGGGGCGCCATGGGCATGGTCCTGACGCCCGATGGGAAAGCGGCGGTCGTGACGGGGGGCGGCGACAACAAGACCTCCGTGATCGACACGGCGACGGACGGCGTTGTGGCCGAGCTCCTCACGGGGGAAGACCCACACGGAGCCGCCCTGACCGAGGACGGCAGGCTGATCCTCATCGCCGACCGGGTGTCGGATGCGGTGTCGCTGGTGGACTCCGAGACCTGGAGGGTCGTGGCCACCGTGCCTAACGTGGAACGGCCAGACATCCTCGAGGCGTTCGGGGGTCGGGGCTTCATTACCACCCGCGGGCAGGCCGTCACTGGGGATCCCCATGCCCTTTCGGGAAAGAATCCTGCCCTCGTGGTGATCGATCTGCAGAGGCGGGAGGTCCTTGCCACCGTCCCGCTGGGGGGCGATCCGCACGGGGTGGCGGTCAGAAGATGAGAGGCGAGGGGGGAGGCGGTCGAGAGGTATCTGGGCGAGGCGAAGGCCAACGGTGTGGCCATCAGCCACATCTGCTGGTAGGGATGGGAGCGCACATTACACCCCCGCAATCGGCACCAGGCTAACTAAGATCCGCCGGACCCCACCATGCCTAGTGTAGTGCGTCAGAAGTCCCTTTCTTTTGATTGTCATTCCGGGCTTGACCCGGAATCCAGTCTTTCTGAGCTAGATTCCCGCTTTCGCGGGAATGACGGCTCCGAAATGAATGTAAGGAAGCGTTAGACGCACTACACTAGTCCGCGACCAAATCGATCAACTGCCCGACCATAGCCTATTGGACGAGTTAAGCTCTCAAGTCGTTGAAAACCGTCGCAGTCGGCTCAGAGAGCATGAAATCGTAGCATTTCATGAGAACTTTCCTTTTGACACCCTTCCTTCCGTATGTCAGAATTCCGCGTGACCTCCTGAAGGAGTTGCGGATGCATCATTTTCACTATCGCGACGATCAGCTTCTGTGTGAGGAGGTGTCGATCGACCGGATCGCTGAGGAGGTCGGCACCCCGTTCTATCTGTATAGCCACGCCACGCTCACCCACCACTTCCAGGTCTTCGATCAGGCGTTCGCCGGCATTCCTCACCTCGTCTGCTTTGCGATGAAGGCCAACTCGAACGTGGCGGCCTTGAAGCTGTTCGCCGACCTCGGGGGCGGGGCCGACGTGGTATCAGGTGGGGAGCTGTACCGCGCCCTGAGGGCCGGGATCCCGTCCCGCCGGATTGTCTTCGCGGGGGTGGGCAAGACCCGGGAGGAGATGGACTACGCCCTGAAGTCCGATATCCTGATGTTTAACGTCGAGTCCCCCCAAGAGCTGCTCGTGCTCAACGATGTGGCGGGCTCAATGGGGGTCACGGCGAGGGTGGCACTCCGGATCAATCCGGATGTCGATCCCAAGACCCACCCGTATATTTCCACCGGGCTCAAGAAGAGCAAATTCGGCATCGATATCTCGGTTGCCATGGAAGAGTATCGGGTTGCGCGAGAGCTGCGCCACATCCAGGTGGTTGGGGTGCACCAGCACATCGGATCACAGATCACCGAGGTCACCCCGTTTGTGGATGGCTTGGTGAAGGTTGTGGAGCTGATCGGGAAGCTGCGAGATCAGGGTTTCACTATCGACTACCTGGATGTCGGCGGGGGACTGGGCATCACGTACAAGGACGAGGATCCTCCGGTACCCCGGGTCTTCGCAGAGGCCCTGATCGCGGTCGTCAAGGATGTGGGCTGCACCATCGTGCTGGAGCCAGGACGGGTGATCGCGGGAAATGCGGGGGTCCTGGTGACCAGGGTCTTGTACACCAAGCAGACGCCCGCGAAGCATTTCATCATCGTCGATGCCGGAATGAACGACCTGATCCGTCCGAGCCTCTACGGCTCGTTCCATTCCATCCTTCCTG
>JBGPUH010000224.1:0-4662 GCA_041491025.1 Methylomirabilis sp. (SeqCode) | reverse complement strand
GTAAGATCGAGGCCCTCTTGAAGAAGGAGGCCACCCCATGACCGTGTCACAGGGCAGTTTGCTCGTCGTTGACGACGACGCGATGAACCGTGACATGCTGTCCCGTCGTCTGGCGCGGCACGGCTACACGGTCGCGGTCGCGGAAGACGGCGAGCAGACATTGAAGATGATTGAGGGCCAGATGTTCGACCTGGTGCTCCTCGACATCATGATGCCCGGTGTCAGCGGCCTTCAGGTCCTCGAAATCCTGCGCCAGCGCTACTCGATGGCCGACCTGCCCGTCATCATGGCCACGGCGAAAGATGAGAGCAGTGACATCGTCGAAGCGTTAAAGCTTGGAGCGAACGACTACGTGACGAAACCCCTCGATTTTCCCGTGGTTCTCGCCCGCGTCGAGACCCAGTTGGCCCTCAAGCGGGCGACGGAGGAAATCCGGCGACTTGCTGACCAGCTTGAGCTGCGCAACCGGTTCATTCGCGAGACGTTTGGCCGCTACCTGTCGGATGAAGTGGTCACCAGCCTGCTGGACTCCCCCACCGGACTGCAGTTGGGAGGGGAAAAGCGCAAGGTGACGATGGTGATGTCCGATCTCCGAGGCTTCACGTTCCTGTCGGAACGAATAACACCGGAACGGGTCGTGGCCCTCCTCAATCGCTATCTGGCAGCCATGATAAAGATCATCAGACAGTATCAGGGCACCATCGATGAGTTCATTGGTGATGCGATCTTCACCATCTTTGGGGCTCCTATCTGGCAGGAGGACGATGCACAACGGGCGGTGGCGTGCGCCGTGGCGATGCAGGTGGCTATGGCCTCGGTCAATGAACAGAACAAACAGGAAGGTCTGCCCGAGATGGAAATGGGCATCGGGGTCCACACGGGTCTAGTGGTGGTGGGGAACATCGGCTCGCCCGAACGCATGAAGTACGGGGTGGTGGGTAGTCATGTCAACCTCACCTCCCGCATCCAGTCCTACACCGTAGGGGGCCAGATCCTCATCTCCGAAGCCACACGGCAAGCGGTCGGGCCTATCCTCAGGATTGAAAAACAGATGGAGATCAAAGCCAAGGGATTTGAATCCCCCATCTGCCTCTCCGAGGTCCGAGGCATTGGCGGGGTCCACGACCTCTCCCTACCTCCACTTGAAGATGCGCTCGTTTCACTACACGAGGAGGTGCCCCTACGCTATACCGTGGTCGAAGGGGACCAACTGAGTGGAGTAATGTCCAAGGGAAGCCTCGTGAAGCTCTCATCGAAGGGGGCCGAGGCACGCTTGGAATATCCAGTCCCCCTCTTGACCAACCTCAAGATGCACCTCATTGGCAGCACTGGCGAAGAGATCCCTGGAACTCTGTACGCGAAGGTCGTGGAAGTATTACCAGAGAGGAGCACTGATTTTTCTGTCCGTTTCACCTCAATGTCACCACAAATCGAGACGTTTTTGTATAGCCTCTTGGGACAGTGTACTCCTGGAAGCTCCGAATAGACTTTTGTCCAATTTAAGCTCTCTAAGTATTTCTCAGTTTTTACTTAGCAGCATGAAAGCCAGGCATCAATCAGAGCCGATTGCCTTGGCGATGGAAATGGAGGTGGCCGCTGGATCAAGTTGCCTGAACCGAGAAATCAAGGACGGTGGAAGCATTTTATTTCGCGTGTGGTGAGCCAAAGAGTCGGGGCGAATCGAAAGCAGCGCAGCTTTGAACCCAGTCAGGAGGCAGACCATGAACATGAAGCTGATGTCAAAGGTAGGCGCGACGTTCTTCGCGTTCATCCTGATCGGCTCTAGCGCCCTCGCGGCCGAGCACGAGATGGAGGGCCAGAAGGCGATGGGCTGCTGCCAGGCCGGGCAGCAGGAGCAGACCGGTGCCCAGTCACCCATGATGGGCCGAGGGATGGGGGGACAAGGCATGATGGGCATGCCGTGTCCCATGATGCCCATGATGCAGCAGATGATGGGCGGCATGATGGATCCAGGCGGGATGGGCATGAGGGGAATGATGGGTGGGACCCATGACCCAAAGCATATGGCTCTGATGCTCCAGATCCGAGGCGAGGTGCTGAAGGCCGTGGGCGAGGTCCTGCTCAAGTACGGAAAGGCGATGGCCCAGGAGGGGAAGTAGGCGGCTTTCCGGCCTGACTGAGGCGATCTGAACTCTGGGAAAGATGTTCGCCTAGTTCTTCGTCGGTCACCGAGCCCTGGGACGCTCCATCCTCCTCGTGCAACTCTTGCGCAACCACAATAAAAAAGGCTAGCGACATAGAGCCGCAACCCCTTGGATTTGATGGTGGAGCAAATATCAGAGCGTAAAGAACTTACGCGGGATTGTTCCTTTGTGTTCAAGTAGATGCAATCCCTAACTGCCTTCCGGATTCGAGAAACCAAGCTCATTAGATTCTCGTCCGCACTGGCGCGATAGCAGGATCAAGAGCCGGGCTCTAAAGAACGACGAAGGTGACCGAGTCGGATCATCAGGTTGATTCCCTCGGCAGGTAGTCCTACGAAGACCACTTCTGGCCTGAATCTACAAACCCATTCCTTTCATCCCCGCTCCCACAATTGTCAAATAGCTGTGAAAGGGCTTCCCCAAGAACACCCTTGGCAACCTCTTCTACTCCGGCCGAGTTCGAGCCTCTGCTCCTAACCACCCGACTTCGCTAGCCAGACGTAATTCGCTGGCCTTCACTTTTACAATTCCTTAACGCGCTGACCACTTATTTTAACAGCTTCTTGATTTGACTCGATCGCACCTCTGCACTACGTTGACTTTCAGGAGTGGAGAATCAAGGAGGTGCACGATGACGGACGTCTTCTACGTGGGCGTGACCCTAACCTTGTTCGGGCTTTCGTGGGTGCTCATCAAGCTGTGTGAGCGTCTTTAGGAGGGGCATATGGCTGGGCTCTATCTGCTGGGTGGGATCGTGGCCGTTGGCCTGTTGATCTATCTGGTCGTCGCGCCGCTCAAGCCGGAGGTCTTCTCATGACCGCCAATGGGGTTCTCCGGGTAGGGTTTAAGCAAGGGCGAGAGGCGGCAAGGCAAAACGAGCATCAGCAAGCGAGCGGGCCGACAGATTTCAGGCACCCCAGCCCCCACGGAAGTTGTTATTAGCTGAGGGATACTATGCCTATTATCGACGAAGGGACTGAAGCTACCGCATTCCAGCGGATTGCAGATTACCAGCCACCCCCCTCGTGGCGCACTTGGCTCATTGGCCGCCCGCTCGCGAGCGCGGATGCGCCGCATCAAACAATCGGCAAGACGATCGGTCTTGCTGTCTTTGCCTCCGACGCGCTGTCCTCGACCGCCTACGCGACCGACGAAATTATGTTCGTCCTGGCTGCTGCTGGTGTCGCTGCGTTCTCCTATTCCCTGCCTATTTCGCTAGCCATTGCGGTGTTGCTCACGATCCTGACCCTCTCGTATGAGCAGACCATCCACGCCTATCCGGGAGGCGGTGGGGCGTACATCGTGGCCCGCGACAATCTGGGCGAGCTCCCTGCCCAGACCGCAGGCGCGGCGCTCCTCACGGACTACATCCTCACGGTCTCCGTTTCCGTGGCGGCAGGGGTGGCCCAGATCACCTCCGCGTATCCCTCCATCCTCCCCTATCGAGTCTGGTTGTCCGTCGGCCTAATCCTGTTCATCATGCTTATCAATCTACGCGGCGTGAGGGAATCCGGCGTGGTCTTCGCCGTCCCCACCTATTTCTTCTTGGTTATGATGTTCCTGACCGTCGGGATTGGCCTCTACCGCTACATGGCGGGGAGCCTCGGGGTGGTGGTCAATCCGCCGTCCCTCGGCCGAACTCCATTTATGTCCTCGGTGACGCTCTTCTTGATCCTCCACGCCTTCTCGAGCGGCACCACCGCCCTGACCGGGGTGGAGGCCATCTCGAACGGGATCACCGCGTTCAAGGACCCCAAGAGCCACAACGCGGGGATCACGCTGATCTGGATGTCGGCCATCCTTGGCACGCTGTTTTTGGGCATCACCTTTCTCGCGGTCAAGATTGGCACCATCCCGTCGGAGCATGAGACGGTGATTTCGCAACTCGCCCGCACAGCGTATCAGGGGCGCGGGTTGCTCTACCTGGCCACTATCGTGGCCACGACCCTCATCCTGATTATGGCTGCCAACACCGCGTTTGCCGACTTCCCCCGGTTGAGCGCCCTCCATGCGGGGGACGGCTTTTTGCCCCGGCAGCTCACCTACCGGGGGAGCCGCCTCGTCTACTCGAGGGGCATCGTGACCCTCGCCCTCATCGCCTCGCTCCTGATCATCCTCTTCCAGGCAAGCGTGAACGCCCTGATTCCCCTGTATGCCATCGGGGTCTTCCTCTCCTTCACGCTCTCCCAGGTGGGCATGGCCCGCCGCTGGTGGAAGGTCGGCCACCTCGCCCCTGGGCAGCAGATCGAAGAGCGCGGCTCCACGCTCCGCTACGAACCGCGCTGGGCGCTCAAGATGGGGATCAACGCGTTCGGCTCGTTCTGCACGGCCGTGGTGATGCTGGTCTTCGCGATAACGAAGTTTCGCGATGGGGCGTGGATCGTGGTTCTCCTCGTTCCCACAATGGTTGCGGTATTTTTCGCCATCCACCACCACTACCGGGACCTGGCCGCCCACCTGTCGCTGGACCAGTACGGAGCGCCCCCACGCATCTCCC
>JBGPUH010000223.1:0-4667 GCA_041491025.1 Methylomirabilis sp. (SeqCode) | reverse complement strand
ACATCCTTTCCGCTCAACACCCCCTTCCCTACGGACTTCATCGCCCAATCGCCCTGCTTGAGGAAGAGGTCCTGCTGGCAGAGGTCAGGACACTTCATCCCCCAGGCTTCCTCATACTCTAAGAGGAAACAGTGATCCGAAATGCCAAGGGGCATCTTGCCGTGGACCAGCAGCTCCATCGGAAGCCCGACCTGCTGGTGAATCTGGCCGATCTCCTCCAAGCTCAGCTCGTAGTTGGGCGTGATCCGGACCGCCCCAAACTGCTTCAGGACTTCGGCGCCGGCGTCCGTATAGACATTGGCGAACCCACCGACGTGGATCGGTAGGCCAGGGTGAGCCTCGTGAACGATCTTCAACACCCCGAGGTTATGGACTTCGACCGCGTCGGCTCCAGCCTCGACCGCCACCGCCATCGCCTTGGCGAGCTTCGGGAGAAAATCGTTCCGCGGGGCGGCATACGAGGTGACGTACGCCTTCAACCCGTGCGCTTTCACGGTCGCGATCGCGTCACGCAGGTCACCAAGGTGCTCCAGAAGGTTCGCCTCATACACCCGACAGGTGATGTTGCCGAGGTAGATGGCGTCGTAAGGGCTCAGGTCGGAAGCATGGAGATCTCGCAGATTCGAGATCGTGGTGTTCAACTCAAATGGTTGGGTCATCCGCTCTCCTTTAAAACTACTCATCGGCGCGATACCGTCCAGAAGGGCTCAAGCGGGAGTTCCTGCAAGGCGGGCACGTGCCTTCCCCCTTCCCACACATCGATAGCCCTTCGGTAGCGGCCGACGATCGGGGCAAGCAGATCTGGTGAAAGGCTTCTGCCCTGCAGCTTGACGACACCGACTCCGGCGTCCAGGATGTCAGATAGTCCGTTGATAGGGCTGATCTGGCGGCTGGGCAGCAGCCGCTGGGCGACGTCCTGCCCGTTGCGGGAGAGGACCCACGGGTGCTCGCAGACTTTGAAGCACACGCCGGCGCCCCCCCGTTTCATGCTGCCGATGAGCCGGTCGCCCTCCCCGTGAAGCTCCGCCAGTGGAGTCGGGTTCAGCCGGTAATAGCTGGGCATCCAGCACTTGCCCAGCACGATGAACTCTTCCACCATGTGGATCATCACCTCGATCAGCACCTCGGGGACTTGCGCTGCGGCGTACAGCTCATCGGCAGAAAGGGTGCCGGGCAAGACGACAGCATCGGCCCCCAGATCTCGGTAAAAGGCCACATCAGCCTCGTTCATGGCGGCACAGCCGATGCTGGCCGTGATGCGAAGCTCAGGGTAACGGGTGTGGAGTTCAGCCATGAGGCCGGCGTCGTTGACAATGACCCCATCGATCCCCAAGCCGATCAACTCCTCCACCCTCCTCACAAGGTACCGCCGTTCGCTTTGGCGGGGGATGGTATTGAGGGCGACTTGCACCTTCCGGCCCTGCGCATGAGCGGCCGCCAGGGTATCCAGAAGCTCTTCCGGGGTCAGCTCGCCCTTTGCGCCGCCACGGCTCCAACCCTTGAGGCCGACGTAGATGGCGTCGGCGCCGGCCCGCAGGGCCACCCGAGCGGCATCCGGGCTCCCCGCTGGTGCGAGAAGGATTGGCCTGGCTGCGCGAGAGAAGAATCTTGCCATCATCCCGTTCTCCCTGGCGAACAGAAACTGCCGCAGAATACCATCCTCCCCTGGAAGGAGTCAAGCGGAAAATCCTCATTTCGGCTCGATTCCGCCGATGGCTCGAGTGATCAGGGAGGCCACCTCTCGCACCTTCCGGCCGCAGCGAGGCAGGCTGCGCGGCGCTAGCGCGGAGCCAAGGCCGATCACCCCAATCGTCAGCACAGCATGTCCCTGATGGTCAAAGATCGGGGCGGCCACGCTGTTGATCCCCGCCTGAATCTCCCCCAGGCTCTCCGCATAACCTCGCCGCCTTGTTTTCTCCAGCTCATTTCGGATCCTTGTCAGTGGAGCCACTCTCCGTGCGCGCTGGCCAAGGGGGATCTCCGACCTCAGAATTCGATCCACCTCCGACTCCTTCATGCGGGAGAGCAAGCTCCGTCCCATCGCCCCTGTGGCCAGTGACAACACCTGGCCCAACGGGACCGTCACCCGAAAGTCATCCAGCACTTCCGCCTTGTCAATGACGACCACCTTGTCCTGAACCCGGCGACCCAACAGCGAGGTCAGCCGCAACTCCTCGAACAGATCGAGCAGAAACGGCCTGGCCACAATGGCCCCGCTGGCAGCCGACGCGACCGCACCACCTAGCTCGATGAGCGCCGTCCCGAGGGAGTACTTCTTGCTTGTGTCGTCGTAGGCAACGAAGCCATGCCGCTGAAGTGTTCTCAGGATGGTGAAGCAGGTGCTCTTGTTGACCCCGACCCCTCGGCTCAGCTCGGACACCCCCCAGGGTCGGTGATTGCGCTGCTTGAGGAACCGCAGCAGCGCAATCGCATGCTCCAGGGCGGGGACCCGGTACCCCTCTGCTGCCATATGGCGCCTATCCGGACCGCAGCTCGTTCGCTATACAGAACATCGTTCCCTCACGCGAACAGCCTAAACGGGTGAGGTGAGGCTCGTCAAGAGAAATGTGCGCGGAGACGAAAAGAAAGGCCCGGGGCGCCCAATATCTTCGCCCCGGGCCGATGAAGGTGCGATTGAGGGAATTCGAGAAGGCTTACTTGGCCTTCTCCTGCTCGCGCTGGCGGAGGATCCGTCGAAGCAGCTTGCCTGTCCCGGGACCGCCTGGACCGGGGGCGCGAGGCATCTGGTCGATGAACTCAACATCTCGCGGCAGCTTATAGACGGCGATCTTCCCCTTGCAGAACTCGATCAGCTCCTGTTTGAGGCTTTCGGACGCCTGTTGCCCTGGTTTCAGCGCGACAAATGCCTTCGTCTTCTGGCCCATGACAGGATCTGGCATGCCAACCACCCCGGCGTCGGCCACACTCGGATGCGTGACCAGGACATCTTCGATCTCCTCGGGGCCGATCCGATAGCCGGAACTCTTGATCAGGTCGTCCTCACGCGCGAGGAACCAGATATAGCCATCTTCGTCCATGCTGACCATATCCCCGGCGCGGCACCAGCCATCCTTGACAGCGCTTCGCTGCTTCTCCGGATCTCGCCAATAAATGGTCCCCGTTGGGCCTCTCCCCCAGAGCTGGCCGGTTTCCCCCGGCTTGCAATCCTTCCCGTCCTCAGTAACCACCCGCAGCTCGTACCCCGGGATGGCCGGGCCTATCGACCCTGGCTTGACCTTCCGCGTTCCGGCCGAGCTGATGAACACAAACATCATCTCGGTGGTCCCGAGTCCCTCGAAGATCTCCTGGCCGAACTTCGCCTTCCAGTCAAGATAGGTCTGGGCCGTCAAGGACTCGCCACCGCCGGTACAGGTCTTGAGCGACCCGAGGTTGTACCGTTTTTCGGCGTCAGGGACTTGCAGCATCTTGCGGTAGGCCGTCGGGAGGGCCGAGAGGACGGTGACCTTATGGTTCTGAATGGTCTCGAACATCCCCTCCGGAGTGAAGCGCGGCAGGAGGGAAAGGGCCGCCCCGAATCGGTAGGGGATGGTGGCCGCGGCAGAGTAGCCGGCTGCCATGGCCAAGGGAGCCGCGCTGAGGAGCACGTCCTCTTCCGTGAGACGCCAGCAGTGTTTTCCGAAGCCATCAGGAACGATGAGGGCCTCCTCCATGAAATGGGCCGTCCCCTTTGGCAGCCCGGTGGTTCCGGAGGTAAAAAGGAGGACCGAAACATCCATCCGATCCCGCCTCACCGGGTCGCACTTGGGGTCGCTCCCGTCGAGCAGCTCCTGATAGAGCACGTATCCCTTCTTCTTGATCTCCTCCGGTTCGCCACCGACGACGATGATATGCTTGACCGTCCTCAGCTCGGGAACCGCCTTCTCGAGTTCCTCCAGCAGTGTCGCCGCGACGATGACCGCCTTGACCTCAGCATTGTTGAACACGTGAGCGATCTCGGCCCGGGAAAAAAGAACCGAGGTGGGCAAGACCACGGCGCCGATCTTGAGCACCGCAAAGTTCGCCACGATCGCCGGCGGGATGTTCGGCAGGCGCAGCGCGACCCTATCTGCCTCCTCGATCCCCAACTTCTTCAGCGCGCTCCCCAACTTGTTGACCTGGGCCAGAAGCGCTTTGTATGGGATTCGCTTGTCATCAAAGTACAGCGCTACCCGGTCTCCCTTCCCCGCTGCGACCGTCTTGTCCAGCAGCTCCTCAGTGCTGTTCAACCGCTGAGGGATATTGTTGTACTCCGGCAGTGTGTAGATGCGATGCGGCCTAAGCTCAGACGGCGGCAGGTATTCGGCAGGTATCTTCCCCATCGTCTCCCCCTACGTGTTCAGAAGGTTCTGCAACGCCTCCTCGATCCCCACCAGGCGGCTCAGGTCTCTGTCGCTCCGGGGGAGCACCTCCTCGGGGTAACGGTCTCCCTCTTTGGCATAAATCAACAGAGCGGGGACTGACTTCCCGAACTCCTCCTCGAGCGCGCCCTTGGTGCCGAAGACCGCGCGCTTGCTTGCGCTTGGCCCCGTGACCGCCGCATTATATTTCATGAACCCTGGTGGATTGACTTCGGAATCACTCGCGACGGCGTTGACGCCTTTGGCTTTCAATTTCCCAATCAACTCGATCGCCTTCGCGTTATCGCAGAAGAATTGCTGTCCTGGTGT
>JBGPUH010000222.1:0-4682 GCA_041491025.1 Methylomirabilis sp. (SeqCode) | reverse complement strand
CTACAGGTCCTGGGGCTTCAGCGTCTTCCGTTTGTTGGCATGGGCGCGTGCTTCAGCCGCACCCACCATCTCTCGCACCTTTTTGTCTAGTGCGGCGTAGAAATCGCTTGATACGTTGCACTTCTTCGCGGCGGCCTTGGTTCGGGACTTGGAGATGATCAACTCTACCGGTTTTGCCTGCTTCGCCATGCTGTCCCCCCCTATCTTTGTACCGTCCTTGCGTGATGAGATGCATACGCGTAAGAGGTTATACACCATCGAGCCCGAAACTGCAAAGAGATTCTCAGCCGCCTGATTCAGGTGATCCGGCCTCCATGCGCCTTGGCTCGGTTCCCTTCAGGAAAAACTCCTGGATAGCCGTTGTGTCGTCAAGGGTGGTGGGGAGCCCCGACTTGTAGTTTACCAGGACTGTCACCACGTTCTCCGGCACAGGGAAGTCTTCAAGTGGGACATCCTTGAGGACTCGTTGCATGAAGCGTGTCCAGATGGGAACCGCAAGGGTCGCACTAGATTCGTGCGGCCCAAGCGATCGCTTTGTGTCGTAGCCAAGCCAGACCCCGGCCACAAGGCTGGGACTGTAGCCGATGAACCACGCATCGGTGGCCTCCTGAGTCGTGCCGGTCTTGGCGGCGATCGGCCTGCCGAGGGCCCGTGCTCGTGATCCGGTCCCCCGTTCGACGACGCCCTTCAAAACGTTCGTCAGGATGAAGGCGGTCTCCTCTCGCATGACCGGGCGGCTCTCCGGGACGTATTCTTCCAGGATCGCCCCCTTGTTGTCCATCACGTGTCTGATGGCATACGGCGTGAACCTGATGCCATGGTGGGCGAGGACACCAAAGGCCGAGACCATCTCTGCTAATGTGACCTCCGAAACGCCCAGGGCGAGCGCGTATTCCCTCCGGAGGTTGCTCTCGATCCCCATCTCGTGTGCCAGGGCGATGACCGGATCGACGCCGACCCGCTCAATGAGTTTCACCGCGATGACGTTGATCGAGTGCTCCAGTCCGTACCGTAACGTGGTCGCGCCGCGGAATTTCCGGTCATAGTTTGCTGGGCTCCACTGGATTCGTTTGCCGTCCACGATGATGGGATAGCGCACTGGCGAGTCTTCGATGATCGTCGAAGGGGTGAAGCCGCGATCGAATGCAGCGGCGTAGACGAACGGTTTAAAGGCCGAGCCGGGCTGCCGCCTGGCCTGGAGGGCTCGGTTGAACTTGGATCGTTCGAAGTCGTATCCGCCCACCATGGCCTTGATTCCGCCATCCCGCGGATCGAGAGCGAGAAAGGCGCCCTCGATCACAGGGTCCTGTTCCAGCGAAAGCTCAAGAGCCTTTCTCCGCCTGTCCACGCTCAGGACCTGAACCTTCACGTCCATGCCGACCCGGAACCGCTGATCCGGCTGAGAGGCATCCAGCCAGGGTGTCTTGTCAAAGACGACTTCACCTCGAAACTCCCCGACTTGGACCGCGATCGCATTCGGCAGGATCTTCGTCACCGTTCCGCTGAGGATCTCTCCGGCCTTCGGGATCAGGTAAGCCGGCGAGACCTTCCCGGGGCCACTCGCTGCCGAGGTTCTATGACTGAGCGGGCGAAAGCCCCTGGCCTTGTCGATCTCCCTCAGCCCTTCGATCAGGGCCTCGTCGGCGCTCCGCTGCATGGCGACGCTCAGTGTGGTATAGACCTTCAGGCCGCCATGATACACGCCATACGTACCATATTTCTCTTCGAGATTCTGGCGGATGTGCTCGACGAAGTAGGGGGCGAGGTTCCGTGTTCTCGCGAATAGAGACTCATCGAAAGAGACGCTTGAAGCCTGAGCGGCCTGCTCGCTCGTGATGAATCCACGTTCGAGCATCCGGGTCAGCACATGATCTCGGCGCCGCATGGCGCGCTCCCTGTCGGTGATCGGAGAGTAGTAGTTGGGCGCCCGAGGCAGCCCGACAAGGGTCGCGGCTTCGGAGAGATTCAACCTATCCACAGACTTCTTGAAGTATGTCTGGGCGGCCGATTCAACCCCGTAGGCGCCGTGTCCGAAGTAGACCTGATTGAGATAGAGTTCGAGTATCTTATCCTTGGGGTAGTGCCTTTCGATTTCGATCGCCAGGAGGGCCTCCTTCACTTTTCTGGAGAGGCTTTTCTCGGGGGTCAGGAACAGCAACTTCGCCAACTGCTGTGTAATGGAGCTGCCCCCCTCGACGGGGCGCAGGGCCCTGATATTCGCGAGCAGCGCACGGGCGATACCTCGGAAATTGATCCCGCGATGCTGGTAGAACTGCGCATCTTCCACCGCGATGATCCCGTTGATCAGATGCCTGGGCATCTTGTCCAGCGGGACCCACATCCGTTTCTGCTCGTAGAAGGTGGCAAACGGCTCGTCCTGATCTGAATAGAGAGTGGTCACCAGGCTGGGCTGGTACTCCTCCAGTGCGTCGAGGGTCGGTAGGTCCCGGAGGTAGGCGGCGAACAGCCCTCCGGCGACTCCTAACGAGACCGCCATCAGCACCAAGAAGGACCAGATCACGGTAACAGCGGGTCGGGGTGATCGCCCCATTCTCTCCACCTCGATGAAAGCTCGACAACTCCAGTCACTGCGATGACTCCTGTCACTATAGCAGACAGGATGTGCCCCTACAAGCGCTCCCGTGTCCGCCGCCCCGCCGTGGCTCTAGGGATGTCGGGAGGTTTTTGGGATTGCGACAGGGAAGTCTTTGTGCTAAAAAGGCATCCATCGGCTTCTGCTGAATAACAATGATGAACGATCTGAAAGCGCGAGCCCTTGAACAACTCCGCGTCCTGCGGCGGGGCGCGGCGGAAATCGTGTCGGAAGAGGAGCTGCTCGGCAAGATCGAGCGGTCACTTCGGACTGGCGTCCCGCTCCGCGTAAAGCTTGGCGCCGATCCCTCGGCGCCCGACCTGCACCTCGGTCACACGGTCGTCCTGAGGAAGCTGCGTCAGTTCCAGGATCTGGGCCATCACGTGATATTCCTGATCGGGGATTTTACCGGGATGATCGGCGACCCGACCGGACGATCAGAGACCCGCAAGCCACTCACCCCTGAGGAGGTCCAGGCCAACGCGGAAACCTATAAGAAGCAGATCTTCAAGATCCTGGATGCAGACCGAACGGAAATCTGTTTCAACAGCAAGTGGTTAGGTCGGATGGATTTTGCCCAAGTGATCCGCCTGACGGCGCAGTATACTGTGGCGCGTCTACTGGAGCGGGACGACTTTCAGAAGCGGTACAAGGAAGGACGGCCTATCGGCGTTCATGAGTTCCTGTACCCTCTGGCTCAAGGGTATGACTCTGTCGTCCTCAAGGCCGATGTCGAACTGGGCGGAACCGATCAGAAGTTCAACCTGCTCGTTGCGCGGGACCTTCAGCGAGGTGAAGGCCAGGAGCCGCAGGTCGCGCTCATCACACCCCTGTTGGAAGGGACCGACGGCGTCCAGAAAATGAGCAAGAGTCTGGGCAACTACATCGGGATTGACGAGCCGGCCAAGGAGATCTACGGGAAGATAATGTCCATTCCGGACTCCCTTATCGTCAAGTATGCTGAATTGGCGGCTGGGATGTTGGTCGAGGCCGTTGAGGCGATTCATCGGGGGCTTGGAGATGGGAGCCTTCACCCTCGGGCGGCCAAGGCAGACGTAGCCAAGAAGCTGGTAACCCTCTACCACGGCGAGCAGGCGGCCGAAGAGGCAGCCGTCGAGTTCGACCGGATCTTCAGGGAGAAGGGCTTGCCTGATGAGATTCCGGTCTATGTGGTAACTGAGGGCGACCTCGACCAGGAGGAAGGGCGTGAAGATTCTGTTCCCTTGGCGTTGGTGATCGCGCGGTCAAGGGGGACGAACAGCATCTCGGAGGCCAAGCGCGTGATCCGCCAGGGTGGGGTGAGCCTCGATGGGGAGATTGTGAGGGATGAGTATTTCCAGGTCCAGATGGATCGCGAGCATCTGCTGAGGGTGGGGAAGCGATTCTTCCGGAGGATTAAAAAGGGTTTCAACCCGCGAAATAACACTTGACAGTGATGACGGCGCTTGTTATAAAGAGAGGCCCGGGCATATGAGCCCATCCTATTGACATTTGACGATCAGCGCTCTATATTGATGTATAGGTTTCGACGAGCATCGGAGCCACCTGGCTTCGATGTTTGTTCTTTGACAACAGAATATCGTTGCTACTGACTTGAGGGCGGATGAAGTCAGCCAGAGCGGGTTGCTCGGCGACGAGTGACCTGCTTCGAGGCTAGTACCTCGTACGTTCCAATTCGGAGAGTTTGATCCTGGCTCAGAACGAACGCTGGCGGCGTGCCTAACACATGCAAGTCGAGCGAGAAAGTCCCGGCAACGGGATGAGTAAAGCGGCGAACGGGTGAGTAACGCGTGGGTAATCTACCCTTCAGCTCGGGATAACCTGCCGAAAGGTGGGCTAATACCGGATGATGTTCCCGTGGGGATCCTGCGGGAAGCAAAGGGGGCGAGCGTAAGCAGCTCTCACTGGAGGAGGAGCCTGCGTCCGATTAGCTAGTTGGTGGGGTAATGGCCTACCAAGGCGACGATCGGTAGCCGGCCTGAGAGGGCGATCGGCCACACTGGAACTGAGACACGGTCCAGACTCCTACGGGAGGCAGCAGTGGGGAATATTGCGCAATGGGCGAAAGCCTGACGCAGCGACGCCGCGT
>JBGPUH010000221.1:0-4700 GCA_041491025.1 Methylomirabilis sp. (SeqCode) | reverse complement strand
GGCTCCAGTCGGGGGTTCTGACAGGTCCTCGGAGGCTCACCATGATTCGACGGGCAGCGGTGGCCGGGTCCTTTTATGGGGGCAGCCGAGAGCGACTGAGGGTACAGGCCGCCGATCTGATTACGGGAGACGGAACGAGGGCACGTGCCATCGGGGCCGTCGTCCCCCACGCGGGCTATATCTACTCCGGGAAGGTCGCTGGAGCGGTCTATGCCCGCGTGGCCTTTCCAGACGTGTTCGTCATCCTGGGACCGAACCATACCGGCTTGGGGGCAGGCGTGGCGATCATGACCTATGGGGCATGGGAGACTCCCTTAGGACAGGTCCCCATCAACACCGACCTTGCAAGGGCAATTCAGAGGAGTTCGCAGATCATCGAAGAGGATCATCTGGGTCACCTGCGCGAGCACTCCATCGAGGTTCAGTTGCCGCTGCTTCAGGCGTTTGGCATTCCCTTTTCCTTCGTGCCGATCTGCCTCTTCAGCAGCGAATTTTCGGCATGCCGGGATGTCGGGTTGGCCATCGCCCAGGGGGTCGCGCAGTCGGATCGATCTGCGCTTGTGGTCGCCTCGAGCGATATGAGTCATTACATCGATCACGAGCAAGCCAAGCTGAAGGATCAACAGGCGATCGATGCCATTATTGCGTTGGATCCCGAGCGCCTGCATCGAGTCGTAAAGAGGGAGGGGATTACGATGTGTGGAGTTCATCCGACCACCGCTATGCTGGTAGCGGCACGAGAGCTTGGGGCCAGTTCTGGCGAACTGGCGGGCTACGCCACCTCGGGCGATGTCACCAAAGATTATACAAGCGTGGTTGGGTATGCGGGCCTGATTATCAGATGAGTCGGGCCGATGCCTTGTGGCGGAAATTTTCCTTGACACACAGTGCTTGGCCCGATTATTGTTCTCGGGAATCCGTGCGACGTAGCGGGGGGGGGATGGTTATGGCAAGAGGGGTATGCCCGGCTAACGATGGGTGAAACCAGACCGATCGACCATAGGCAAGCTGATCGTCCAAACGATGCTGTCCTCCACCTACGGCGCTGGATTCTCGCCGGTATCGTTTATCCCGCCCTGATCCTGTGCCAGCTCCCGGGTGCTGCAGAAGCCGTCCCTCTCGCGTACGTGGCGAACGCTGGGTCGGGAAATGTGTCCGTCATTAATACCGCAACCAATACGGTGGCAACCACCATCGCGGTTGGGTTAACGCCAGAGCAGATCGCTATCACTCCAAACAGGCTCTTCGCCTACGTTTCCAACTCTGGTTCCAACACCGTCTCCGTCATCCGTACCGCTACCAACACGGTTGTTGCCACGGTCCCGGTGGGGTCCGGCCCCACGGGAGTCGCCATCACCCCGAATGGGGCCTTCGTCTACGTGGCGAACTCCGGTTCCAACAGCGTGTCCGTCATCGCCACGGCTACCAACACGATCGTCGGTAGCCCAATCCCCGTGGGCTCCGGCCCCGCCGGTGTCGCGATCACCCCGAACGGGCTCTTCGCCTACGTGGCCAACTTTGGCTCCGACACCGTCTCGGTCATCGCCACGGCCAGCAACACGGTTGTTGCCACAGTTAACGTGGAAAACGGCCCCACGGGAGTCGCCATCACCCCGAACGGGGCCTTCGTCTACGTCTCCAACTTCATTTCCAACACCGTCTCGGTCATCGCCACGGCCAGCAAGACGGTCGTCGGCAGCCCGATCTCGGTGGGACTGCGACCTGACTTTCTCTCTGTGAATCTGGATGGCACGTTGGTATTTGTGCCGAATCAAAACTCCAGCACCGTCTCGGTCATCGCCACGGTAAGCAATGCGGTCGTCGGCAGCCCGATCTCGGTGGGGGCCAATCCGACCGGCGTGGCAACTACGACTTCCGACGTTCCCACCATCCCTGCCCTCTCCGAGATCGCATACCTCTTGCTCGCTATCGCCATGGCCCTGGCGCTCGCCATTCGAACCATCGCTCGGCCGGCCTGACACCATCGCTCCTGGAACGCGGAGATGTCGTGGGGCACGATGTTCCCACGCGTCCAGAGGCTCTTCAGGATTCCTCAGGCACATCACACCCGCACTGTGATTTCACCATTTCGCCGTCGAACGTGTTCGGTATCCATAACGATCAGGAGTGGCCCCCGTCTCACCTGCCGCCCCTGCCGGCATAAACCGGCCGCGAGCCAAGGAACGAGTGCCGTTCCAACTTGTTGCGCCTAATCGCCGACAGGAGCGCTGCTAAGGACTGTCGATCTTCCCAGCCTCTCCATTTTGGCCCAAGTAGTTGGAACGGCACGAGCAGGTCAGTTGGACTGAGGGCACTTCTGGGGCTGGAGATATGTCTGCGGTGAGGCGGGGAGGGGAGGTTGCGAGGCGTGAGTTCGGGTTCTCACGAGGGCTGACAGGTCTCATCACTCACGGCAGATGAAGGGCTCGGCTTCAGCTTACGGCTCCACCCAGATCTTCCCATCTGGGTCTTCGATCACCTCGCCAATCACGGCTGAGGCCGGCGCCTGATGCGCCTGCAAGCGCTGGATCAAGCTTGTGGTCCTCTGCTTGGGCACCGCAATCAAGAGCCCGCCTGAGGTTTGGGCGTCGCACAAGATGAGTTGAGCCTCCTCGGGAATGTCCGGACTCCATAGGATGGCTCCGCGCAGCGACTCCCGGTTTCGCTTTGTCCCACCAGGACAGATCCCGCCATGAACCAGTCCCCAGGTCTCAGGGATGACGGGAACCTTGGAGAAGAAGACCCGTGCTCCGACCTTCCCCCCGGTGGTCATCTCGTGCAAATGACCAAGCAGTCCGAATCCCGTGACATCAGTGCAGGCGTGCACGCCAACCTCCACCATGGCCTTGGATGCCCCGCTGTTCAGGGTCGCCATGAGAGCCACGGCGGCATCGATTGTGGCCTTCTCGACTTTTTCCCGCTTGATACCGGTGGTGATGATGCCGAGGCCGAGAGGCTTGGTCAGAATCAGATCGTCCCCGACGTGGGCGGTGGAGTTCCTGACGATCTTCGTCGGGTCGATAAGCCCGGTCACGACAAGGCCATATTTCGGCTCAGGGTCGTCGATGCTGTGCCCTCCAATAATTGAGGCCCCCGCTTCACGGACCTTGTCGGCACCTCCTCGAAGGATCTCCTCCAGAATACTGAGCGGGAGCGAGCCGACGGGAAAGCCAACGATGTTGAGAGCGAACAAGGGAGTGGCACCCATAGCGTAGATGTCGCTCAGGGAGTTTGCGGCGGCGATCTGACCGCAGCTATAGGGATCATCCACCACCGGCGTGATGTAGTCCACGGTCTGGACGATCGCCAAGCCGCCATCCAGTAGATACACCGCCGCATCGTCCGATGTCTCCGTGCCCACCAATACCCTCGGATCGCTCACGCGCGGCAGATGGCTCAGAACCTGGGCCAGATCAGACGGGCTGATCTTGCACGCTCACCCAGCCCCATGGGAAAGGGCAGTCAGTCGGACCTGTTGCGGATTCATCGCTGTCTCCATCACATGAACTGTGTGACCTATTGAAAAGAGATTGGGCGGGTTGCCGATCGGCCCTCTTTCTGACCCGCTCGGACAGGATCATCGATCTGGCCAAAACGTGTCAGTCGTTTAGCCATGATCGCGGCAGGAAAACCCACGAGCGCGCCGCAGAGGAGTCCTGCCATGACATCGGCCGGATAATGCACCCCTAGATAGATGCGAGAGTACCCCACCAGAGCGGCGGCGAGATACAACGGAACCGCCAACGTGCGGTAATTATAGGAAAAAAAAGCGGCGATAGCAAACATGTTGGTGGCGTGGTTTGAGGGAAAGGAATAAGAATTCGTACACGCGGCCCCTCTCAGGAGATCCACCTGCTGGAGGACATGACATGGTCTGATTCGATGAAATACGTCCTTGAGAAAATAGGCAGTCGCATCGGCCAGTAGAACCACCGCTATGGCCGACACGGCCAGGATCCGATCTCTCTTCGGGCGGAAGAGGAATACAAACAGCAGCAGAAGACCTAGCGGCACGGCGAAATTCCACTTGTTCGAAATGAACGGCATCAATGAATCGAAGAACTCGTTTCGCAGACTCCTGTTGATCAAGTAAAAACCGGCGACGTCGATCTCACGAAGTCTCTCGAGCCATAGTGAAAAAGACATGGCTGTCTCCTGGTTCAGGAGTGTGCGTCCGGTTGGGAGTGGCCGATAAGGAACACAATCCCTCCCAGACCGCTGGACAGGGCTACGACAGCGAACCAGAGCAGGGAAAGGCTCAACGCGCTCGCCGAATCCAATCCGACCTTGGCGAAGAAATAGATCGAGCTTGCCTCGCGGACACCGATCCCAGCAACAGAAATCGGCAGCATCGAGACCACGCTGATCAGGGGGAGGAAGAGGAAGAAGTAGCGCAATGGCACCAACAAGTTCAACGAGCGCGAGATCAGGTAGAAAATGATAATCCCCAATGACTGCAGGACTAAAGAAAGGCCAACAGCCTGCAGCAGGGCGCGCTTGTGTCCCCAGTAGCGCTGGATCGCTTCGTAGAGGCGATGGAGCGTCTCATGGAAGCGCGCCAGGCCCGCGCTATCGAGCAGCCTGAAGACGAGCGCCTGGAGCTGATCGCTCAGAAGCCCGGCAATGATCCCGATGAGTCCCGCCGCCGACGCCGCAATCAACCCGACCACCACCGGGTCATGCAGATAGGGGTAGGCGAG
>JBGPUH010000220.1:0-4703 GCA_041491025.1 Methylomirabilis sp. (SeqCode) | reverse complement strand
GATGCCACGGACCTCGCACCGGACCGCCTTCGAGTGGTAAGCCAGCGCCCACCGGGCGAGGCGGAAATGCGGTCCCTTCGGTTCGCCTGGAAGGTGGCAAAGCATGTCAAGTCAAACGCGATCGTCCTGGCGAACGAGCGTGCGACCGTGGGGATCGGCGCTGGACAGATGAGCCGGGTGGATGCCTGTCGCTTGGCGGTGATGAAAGCCACCTCCCCCACCGTCGGAACGGTCCTGGCATCCGACGGGTTCTTTCCGTTCCGCGACGGGGTCGATGCGGCGGCCAAAGCTGGCGTCACAGCAATCATCCAGCCAGGGGGCTCCATCCGTGACGCAGAGGTGATCCGGGCAGCCGACGAGGCCGGGATCGCTATGGTCTTCACCGGGATTCGTCATTTCCGTCACTGAGCCTGAGGCGAAAAAGGGGAAGAGGGAGTCTCAATGCAGATCCTGGTGATTGGCTCGGGCGGCAGAGAGCACGCGCTTGCCTGGAAGATCGCTCAGAGCCCCAAGGTGTCCAAGGTCTGGGCGGCGCCTGGCAACGCCGGGATCGGCGAGCTCGCCGAGTGCGTCAACATCAGCGCATCCGATATCCGGCTGCTCGCCGATCACGCAGAGCGGAAGCGGATCGACCTGACCATCGTCGGCCCCGAGGTTCCCCTTACTCTGGGGATTGTGGATGAATTTGAACGCCGCAGCCTCCGAATTTTCGGTCCAAGCCATAATGCAGCCATCCTCGAGGGGAGCAAGGTGTTCGCAAAAACCCTTATGAAGAAGTACCAGATCCCCACAGGGTTCTACCAAACCTTCTCCCGAGCGGAGGATGCGAAGCGGTATATCCACGAGGTCGGCGGGCCTATCGTCGTCAAGGCCGACGGGCTAGCCGCAGGAAAAGGAGCCATCGTCTGTTTGGAGGTGTCAGAGGCCTTGGACGCGGTCAAGAAGATCATGGAGGAACGTGTCTTCGGAGACGCCGGCAGCAAGATCGTGATTGAGGAATACCTGGAGGGAGAGGAGGCCTCCTTCCTTGCTTTTGCCGATGGAGAGACCGTGCTGCCGATGGCGTCGTCCCAGGATCACAAGCGAGTCTTCGACAACGATCAGGGTCCCAACACGGGGGGCATGGGCGCCTACTCTCCCGCCCCCGTTGTCACCGAGGCGATCCACCATCACATCATGGAGCGGGTCATGATCCCAACCGTCAAGGGGATGGCCGCGGAGGGCCGACGGTACAAAGGCGTCCTGTACGCCGGCCTCATGATCAGGGCGGGTGAGATCAAGGTGTTGGAGTTCAATGCAAGGTTCGGCGATCCTGAGGCGCAGCCGCTTCTGGTGCGGATGAAGTCGGATTTGGTTCCCGTGCTCGAGGCGGTGGTGGAGGGACGACTTCGGGACCAGACCATTGAGTGGAGGTCGGACGCGAGCGTCTGCGTGGTCATGGCCTCGAGGGGGTACCCGGGCCCATACGAGAAGGGCTACCCGATCAGCGGTCTTCGGGAGGCGGCCACCGAGCCGGGCGTTATGGTGTTCCACGCCGGGACAACCCGAAACAATGACGACGTGCTCACCGCCGGGGGGCGGGTCCTGGGGGTGACCGCACGTGGGCCGGACATTCAGCAGGCCATTACCAGTGCCTATCGCGCCGTGAACAAGTTACACTGGGAGGGCGCGCATTACCGGACCGACATCGGTGCCCGCGCTCTCGCCAGAGTCTCATAGCGCCATGGCCAAGCGACCGCTGGTCGGGATCGTCATGGGGAGCGATTCGGATCTCCCGGTGATGCAGTCGGCCGCCAGAGCGCTCCAGCGGTTTGGAGTCCCGTTCGAGCTCAAGATCTGCTCCGCTCATCGTTCCCTTCGTGCGACGCTGGACTACATCCGCAAGGCTGAGGCGCGAGGGATCAAGGTCGTGATCGCTGGCGCCGGCGGGGCGGCCCATCTGGCCGGCGTCATCGCGGGCCAGACCACCCTCCCCGTGATCGGGGTGCCACTGGCCTCCAACTCGCTCCAGGGACTCGACGCGCTTCTTTCGGTTGCCCAGATGCCAGGTGGGGTCCCAGTCGCCACCATGGCCATCGGCGAAGCGGGCGCCAGGAACGCCGGAATTATGGCCGCTCGGATTTTGGCGCTCTCGGATGAAGCGCTCAGAGGTAGGCTTGTCTCATTCACGGAGGCTCTGGCCTCCGAGGTGGAGGAAAAAGATCGCACGCTCCAGAAGCGCCGCTCTTGAGCTGGCCTTACCCCTGCCGGACCCTCCGCAGGAGTCGTTGGCGAACCGGAGCCGTGCAACCGATTCCCGGCGGGCCTGTCTGCTGCTCTTTCTGTTCCTCGGGTTCGTCATCACCTTTCACCTCTGGTTCATCAGTCCTGGTCACTTCAACCTGGCACCCGACGAGGCGTACTATTGGAGCTGGTCGAAGCGACTTGACTGGAGCTACTACAGCAAAGGGCCGATGGTGGCGTATCTCATCGCCCTCTCCACTCGATTGGGAGGTGATACGGAGTTTTTCGTCCGTCTTCCCGCAGTCCTTCTTTCGGCCGGGACGGCGTTGCTCACGTTCGTGCTGGCGAGTCGGCTGTGCGGCTCCACACGGGCGGGGTTGGAGGCGGTATTGCTCCTGGCCGCCATGCCGCTCGCTCAGGCCGGGTCGATTCTGATGACGATCGACGCGCCGCTGGTGTTTTTCTGGTCGCTTACGCTGTTCCTGATTCACCGTGCGCTGACGACAGGCGGGAACGTCTGGTGGTTGACCGCCGGGGTCGGACTTGGCCTCGGGCTGTCAAGTAAGTACACGATGGCAATCATGGTACCGCAAATCTCACTGTATCTCGCCCTCTCCCAGGCTCATCGGTTCTGGATTCGGCGGTCCGAACCCTACCTCGCCCTCGCGATCGGGTTCCTCCTGTTCGTTCCGGTGTTGTGGTGGAACGCGACACACGACTTCGTCTCGCTCCGGCACGTCCTGGGTCAGCTTGGAGCGGAAAAAGCCATGGTCGCACCGCTGAAGAGCCTTGTGGAGTTTATAGGATCCCAGATAGCAGTGGTGACCCCCCTGCTCTTCATGTTGCTCATGATTGGGGTGTGGCATGTCGGACGTTCGGGACTCACGCGAAGCGGCGACGACGCCTCGCTGTTTCTCTTGTGTGCGTGCGCGCCGCTCCTCCTCCTGTGCGTCATCATGAGCCTGTGGACGAAGGTGCTGGCGAACTGGGCCGCGCCGGCCTATGTCGCTGCAGCGATTGCTGCTGCCAGATGGCGATCGGGGTCCCCTCCCGAGGGCAACCGTGCCGGTCGGGGCTGGCGCAGCCGACGCTTTTTCGTTGCGGCGCTGGTGACCGGCTTTCTCGTCAGCGCCATCGGTCACTTTCCGGAATCGCTCGCCGCAGTCGGGTTTGCATTCCCTCGTGAACTCGATCCGACCAAGCGCCTGAGGGGGTGGACGGACGTCGGAGCACGTGTCGATGGACTCTATCAAGAGATGAGTCGTCGCAGACCGACGTTCGTCCTCAGCGACCAATATCAGATCGCCAGCGAGTTGATGTTTTACGTGCCAGCCCATCCGAAGACCTACAGTATCCCGGCCGGGCGGCGAATGAATCAGTTCGATGTGTGGGGTGGGACGGCGGAGGTTCTCGGCTGGGATGCGATCTTTGTGACGGGCCGGACCGCCAAACCTCCATTCGAGGTGCTCCAATCATTCGAGTCCGTAGAGCGCGAGTGGCCTGATCCGCTCTTACATTCCGACCACTCCCCAGCCCTTCATTCGTGGTCGATCTTCCGCTGCTACGGCTTCCGGGGATTCCCTTCCCTTCAGCAGCGTGGGTACTAGTGGCGTTCCAGCTTGTTGCGGCATACGGCAGAAAGGCATGCAGCAGATGGGTCTCATGAATCGAAAGCCTCCCTGTGTCGGCGTACATAGTTGGAACGGCACGCGATGAGCGACCGCCCGCCCCGGTTTCTTGAGAACGACGCCGGTCAGCCAGGGCCGTGGCTTTCCATCGTCATCCCTTTTTACAATGAAGAAGAAAGCGTCCGTCCCTTGCACGAACAGATCGTCCGGGCTCTTGGCAGCCTTGCACGACCGTATGAAGTGGTCGCCGTGGATGATGGAAGTACCGACCGGACCCTCGCCGCCCTCGAGCAGATCCAAAAGGATGACCCGCGATGGAGCGTCGTCATGCTCCGACGAAACTTCGGGCAGACCGCAGCCCTGTCCGCCGGCTTCGATCACGCCAGGGGAGACGTGATTGTCACGCTCGACGGAGACCTTCAAAATGACCCGGCCGACATCCCACAGTTCCTGGAGCTGATTGAGACCTACGATATGGTGAACGGCTGGAGGGCTGATCGAAAGGACCCGTTCATCTCCAGGCGGCTTCCCTCCATGCTGGCCAATTGGCTGATTTCCGTGACCACCGGCGTTCGGCTTCACGATTACGGGTGCACCCTGAAGGCCTATCGGCGGGAGGTGGTGGAGAACCTTCGGCTGTACGGAGAGTTGCATCGGTTCATCCCCGCCATTGCCAGTTGGATGGGGATCTCTATTGCGGAGATCAAGACGAACCATCGGCCTCGACAATTCGGACGGTCGAAGTACACTATCGCTCGAACCGTCCGGGTCCTCCTGGATCTGATCACTGTGAAATTCTTCTTGAGCTTTCGGACCAAGCCCATTCAGGTCTTCGGTCTGTTCGGTCTCGCG
>JBGPUH010000219.1:0-4706 GCA_041491025.1 Methylomirabilis sp. (SeqCode) | reverse complement strand
GCCATCAGGCCCACGAAGCGTTGAAACAGGTAGCTGGCGTCGTGCGGGCCGGGGGAGGCTTCCGGGTGATACTGCACCGAGAAGATCGGGAGGCGCCTATGTCGCATCCCCTCCACCGTCCGATCATTGAGGTTGACGTGGGTCAGCTCGACCTCTTTGTCAGGGATGGAGGCAATGTCCACGGCAAAGCCGTGGTTCTGCGTGGTGATCTCGACCTTCCCGGTCGTCAGATCCTTGACCGGTTGGTTGCCACCGTGATGGCCAAACTTGAGCTTGTAGGTTTGGCCCCCAAAAGCGAGGCCCAGAATCTGATGTCCAAGGCAGATGCCGAAGATCGGTTTGGTCCCGATCAGCTTGCGGACGTTGGCGACGAGGTACGGCACCCCCTCCGGGTCGCCCGGGCCGTTGCTCAGGAAAATCCCATCCGGAGCCATGCTCAGAACCGTGGCGGCGGAGGTGTCGGGGGGAACCACCATCACGTGGCACCCCACCTCCACCAGCTTTCGCAGGATGTTCCACTTGATCCCACAGTCGTAGGCCACCACTGAATAGGGTTTAGGGGACAGGGTTGAGGGTTCAGTAAAGAGATCCATTTGCGGCTTCTTTCCTTCACCCTGAACCCTAGACCCTATACCCTGTTCTATGTAGCCCTTTCCCAATTGCCAGGTTCCCTCCGTCCAGGCGTAGGGCGAGGTGCAGGCGACCTCCTTCACCAAATCCCGGCCGATAAGGCCCGGCGAGGCCTTCGCCTTGGCCACAAGACTGTCGGGGTCGAAATCTCTCGTTGAGACCACCCCTTCCATCGCACCGTAATCCCGGAGATGCCTCGTCAGGGCACGGGTGTCGATCCCCTGGATCCCCACCACCCCATGGTCTTTGAGGTAGCTGTCGAGATCTTGTGTGCTCCGCCAGTTGCTCGGGCAGGCACTGGCCTCCTTCACAATGAACCCTTCCACCGCCGGCGCCTTCGACTCGATGTCTTCGGGGTTGACCCCGTAGTTGCCGATCAGTGGATAGGTCATCACGACCATCTGCCCCTTGTACGAGGGGTCGGTCAGGACCTCCTGGTACCCCGTCATGCTGGTGTTGAAGATCACCTCGCCGACGGCCTCTCCCTCCGCGCCGAAGGATACCCCCTCGAAGAGGGTGCCATCGGCAAGCGCCAGCAACGCCTTTTTCACAGATTCCCCTACGCTTCCCACACCACCTTGCCGGCCACCAGCGTCGCCACGGCCCCTCCCTTCAACTGCCACCCATGAAACGGCGTATTCCGGCTTTTGGACGCAAAGCGGGTGGCATCCACGGCCCACTCCCTATTCGGATCGAGAATCGTCAGATCGGCATCGGCACCTTCAGCGATCCGACCCTTTTGAAGCTTCAGGAGGCGCGCGGGCTCGCTGGTCATTTTGGCAATCGCCTGCTTCAGGCTCAGCACCCCCGGCAACACCAGCGTCGTCAGCGTGAGGGCGAGCGCGGTTTCCAACCCGATCACCCCAAAAGGCGCAAGATCGAACTCCTGCTCTTTTTCTTGTGATGTGTGTGGGGCGTGATCCGTCGCGATCACGTCGATGGTTCCATCGCGCAGGCCGTCGAGAAGGGCCTGCCGATCGGCCTCGGAGCGGAGCGGCGGGTTCATTTTTGCGTTGGTATCGAAGCGGCGCGCCCCCTCCTCTGTCAAGGTAAAGTGGTGCGGGGTCACCTCGCAACTCACCGGGATCCCGCGGGCCTTGGCCTCGCGAATCAGCCGCACAGACTCGGCCGCGCTGACATGGGCGATATGGAGCCTAGCGCCTGTCAGCTCTGCCAGGAGAAGGTCCCGGCTCACCATCACCGCCTCCGATGCTGATGGAATGCCCCCTAGCCCCAACTCTGTTGAGACCAATCCTTCATGGACCACTCCCCTACCGCTCAGGTGCAGATCCTCGCAATGGGGGATCACCGGGAGATCGAACATCCCGGCATACTCCATGGCTCGCCGCATCAGTTCTCCGTTCATCAAGGGCCGGCCGTCATCGGAGATGGCCACACACCCGGCCTCGAAGAGTTCGCCGATCTCAGCCAGTTCCTCGCCCTTCAGCCCCTTGGTGATGGCGCCAACAGGATAGACGTGGACGGCTCCCTCTCGCTTTGCCGTGTCCAGGATAAATTCGGTGACGGAGCGGGTGTCGTTGACCGGGTCGGTGTTCGGCATGCAGCAGACGGCCGTGAATCCTCCACGGGCTGCGGCCAGCGTCCCGGTGGCAATCGTCTCCTTATCTTCCCGGCCAGGCTGGCGGAGGTGGACGTGCATGTCGATCAGCCCTGGACACACGATCAATCCTGTTGCATCCATGACCCGATCAACATTGTTGGATGCTGATTCCGCATTCTTCGCGCCCTTTTCGCCTCTTTTCTCATCTGCAACTCGGGACCCGGAACGTGGAACCTGGAACCCGGAACCCGGAACGCTCTGGTCCATCCTGACGATCTTTCCGTCCTCGATGAGAAGATCGAGGTTCGCGTCCAACCCACTTGCAGGATCGATAACCCGTCCACCCGTGATCAGAGTTCGCATGATCGCCCTATCACCCGCTTTGTCCTGCCTGCCCACCTCCAGCCAGGAGGTAGAGCAACGCCATCCGAACGGCTACGCCATTCTCCACCTGATTGAGGATCAGTGAATAGGGCCCGTCGGCCACGTCAGGTGCAATCTCCACCCCCCGATTGATCGGGCCGGGATGCATGATCAGGACGTCGGATTTAGCGCCCTTCAGCCGCTCCAGGGTGAGACCGAACAGGCGCGAGTACTCTCGCAGCGTCGGGAACAGGCCGGCCTGCTGGCGCTCGATCTGCAGCCTAAGCATCATGATGACATCGACATCGGCAATGGCCCGCTCGAGGTCGGTGAAGACCTCTACACCGAGTCGGTCGATGAAGCGGGGCAGCATCGTCCTTGGCCCTGCAACCCGCACTTCCATCCCCATCTTTTGCATGCCGCGGATGTTGCTCCTCGCCACCCGGCTATGGGCGATGTCGCCAATGATGGCTGCCTTGAGCCCCTCCAACCGTCCCTTCTTCTCCCGGATGGTAAACAGGTCCAGCAGGGCCTGGGTGGGATGCTCGTGGGCGCCATCCCCGGCGTTGATGACCGACGCAGTGAGCTGTCTGGCGAGCAGCTCTGCCGCTCCCGAGGCCGGATGGCGAAGGACGACGATATCCGGGTGCATCGCCTGCAGCGTCAGGCCCGTATCCTTCAGGCTCTCGCCCTTCGCGACCGAACTGGAAGAGGTCGAGACATTGACGACGTCGGCACTCAGCCACTTTCCCGCGATCTCAAAGGATGTCCGCGTTCGCGTGCTGGGTTCATAAAAGAGGTTGATCAGCGTCTTGCCACGCAGCGCCGGGACCTTCTTGATGTCGCGACTCGCCACCTCCTTCATCGACTCTGCGGTGTCCAGGATGAGCCGAATTTCCTCAACTGTCAGTTCCTGCATGCCCAGCAGGTCTTTGTGTGCGAGGCCCATCGTCTCTCTCCTACACCTTGACGATCAGAACCTTGTCCACCCCGTCCTCCTCGGTCAGCAGAACCTGGATCTGCTCTTGGCGCGAGGTGGGGACATTCTTGCCCACATAGTCGGCCCGGATCGGTAGCTCCCGGTGACCGCGATCCACCAGGACGGCAAGCTGGATGAATCGCGGCCGACCGAGGTCGATCAGGCTATCCATCGCCGCCCGGACGGTCCGGCCGGTGTAGAGAACATCGTCCACCAAGACCACCCGCTTCTCGTTGACAGAGAAAGGAATCTCGGTCTTTCGGACCACCGGCTGGGGTCCGACCCTGTCCAGGTCATCCCGATAGAGCGTCACATCCAGGGCGCCCACCGGAACGTCGGCCCCGTCGATGATCTTCAGCTCCTTGGCGATCCGCCTCGCCAAGTCCACCCCTCGGCTGCGGAGACCGACCAGGACAAGGCCATCCGTCCCGTTGTTTCGCTCCACGATCTCGTGGGCGATCCTCGTCACCGCCCGCTGCATACCAGCCGAATCCAGGATCTGGGCTTTCTCGTTGAGCTCAGTCGCCATGAGGCTCCGGACATAAAAAAACCCCCTCACCATCCGGTGAGGAGGTTTTCGGATAAGGCCCAGCTACAATGACTTGCGATGCTTCCATAATTTCCCCTTTTCGAACCTCACTGAGTTCGATTAAAAGGCTATTTCACTATAACAAAAACTCGACGAGTGTCAAGTCAATTCGCCGGACCCCCCGACATCACATCCCGTTGGTGTAATCCCATGTGACGACCTTTTTGGGGATGACTTTCATGAGGAGGGGATCTGAACCACTGACCAAGTACTTGTAACCGGGATGCTCGGCGGTGCCGAAGTAGCGCTGTGCCATCGCATCGCGAAATCGCGCCAGCACCTTCTTGTCCTTGACGAACTCTACCGTGCCTTGGATCATGACCCCCCTATACGAATCGAAACCGTCGCCCGCATCGACCACCAGGGCCATCTTGGGATTGGCTTTGAGGTTCTGGCCCTTCTTGGAGTTGGGTGAGGTCTCGATGTAGATGTCGCCATCCAGTATGATGTGCCACACGGGAACCACGTGCGGCTGGCCGCGGCGATCCACAGTGGCCAGGCGGCAGACCTTCTGCTCTCCCAAGAAAATCTTCATGGCCTGTCGGCTGATCTTCGCCATGTCTCTCCTCCTATGCCTGAGGCAG
>JBGPUH010000218.1:0-4721 GCA_041491025.1 Methylomirabilis sp. (SeqCode) | reverse complement strand
CTCAGTCTGTCGCAACGCTTCTTGGACAACGACCCTGGTCAACTGGGAGAGGTGAACAAGGGTGGTGGTGGCCACCACCAGGAACGTGAGAAGGGTGACGACCAGCGTTTCTTTTGCCCTAAGTCCGAAACGCATCTGAGACACCGTGAGGACAGAACGTGCTGTGCAGGTCCTTCAACCTAATCCCTCACGTCAGCGATCCCGGCGATCTTTCGCCGGCCCGCCGGGAGATGCTTCACGAGCCCCCCCTCCGGTAGCCATAGAGCCACCGAGCGGTACTGGACCCCACGTTCCGTACCGTGTGGACCGCCCTGGCTGGGATCAACACCTCCTCGCCGATGGCCGGGCGGAAGGTTCGTCCTTGCATCTCTAGCTCCACCTCTCCTTCGACCACCATGAACAACTCGTCCACATGGTGTGTAAAGTCTCGCCATACCTGGCCGGGTGGGTCAGTCCATAGGCCGCAGCTAAACCCACGCACTCGCCAATCCCGCTCCACCTTTCCTCTGTCGATATGCGCGTCCTTCACCATGGGCGAGTCAACACCTCAGCGTGCGTCGCTCCTCCCTGCTGAGCGCGCTTTTCTTCTTCAACAGCCCTTGAAAGAGGGTTTCCGTTTCTCGAGAAAGGCTTTGAGCCCCTCCCCAATATCCTCGGTCGGGCAGGCCAACCCGAACAGATTGGCCTCGTAGCGGAGGGCTTCGTCCAAGGCCATCTCGGAGCCGTAGTTGACCGCCTCGAGGATCAAACGGATGGCGACAGGGCTTTTCTCTGCGATGGATTTCGCCAGCCGGTCGGCCGTCGGAAGGAGCTCGCCCAAGGGAACGACCTGATTCACGAGGCCGATTCTCAAGGCCTCTGGCGCATCGATCATCTGTCCGGTGAGGTGCATCAGGAGGGCTCTCTTCTTGCCGACGAGTCTGGAGAGGCGCTGGGTCCCACCCCAGCAGGGGTTGAAGCCGAGGTTGACCTCGGGTTGGCCGAACTTGGCGTTCTCTGCGGCGATTGCCAGATGGGCCGCCTCGACGATCTCGCAGCCCCCTCCCAGCGCGTAGCCATTGACGGCGGCGATGACCGGCTTCCCCAGCCGTTCGACGTTCGTCACTAACCGCTGGCCTCTTCTGGCAAAGGCCTCCCGCGCGTTCAGTGCCCCTGTGGAAACCATGGCCTGGATCTCGGCGATATCGGCCCCGGCAATGAAGGCTTTCTCCCCGGCCCCCGTTAAGATGACTACTCGCACCCCGGGATCATCCCTGGCTGAGAGAAGGGCTTGCTCCAACTCGTCCATCGCCTGCTGGTTCAGGACGTTCAAGGGCGGCCGGTTCATCGTGATCCTAGATATGCCGTCTCGTTGTTCGTAGAGAATATGCTGATATCCCATCATCGCGCCTCCCGGGGTTGTGGAGCAAGCCTAGCCCCTTTTCCCACCAGAGTCAACCGTCGCGAGGGGGTCGGTCATTGCGAGCGCCGCGAGGCGTTCGACCGGTAGCGTCATTGCGAGCGCCGCGAAGCAATCTCACCGTTCTACCTCCGACCGCGCTGAGGGAGATTGCCTCGTCGCTCCGCTCCTGGCAACGACTCATGCACCCGGAGCGCGGCCAACGGCACCAACCTCTCTGCGAGTCCCCCCGTATTCCCTTTCCCTCACTGGGGAGAGGACACAGGTGGGAGGCGCTGTCGGATCGATGAGGCTTTTCGACCTCGACCTCTGGAACTTGGCAAAACGTTGACAATCTATCAAGGATACTATCAAGGATACTATAATGAATGTAACGACAAGAATACTGGATTCGGCTTTCCGGAAGACAAACAGAGAAAAGGTGCAGTTTATGAGATACGAGAATGTTCCTCGGCTCCTCAAAAGCATCCGCAAGACCTTGAGTCTCACGCAAGAGCAACTCGCCCACAGGCTCGGCGTCTCCTTCGTCACCGTCAACGAGTGGGAGAACGGAAAGCGCAAGCCGTCGCCCCTTGCCCGCCGTCAGATCGAGCCGCTTGTGAAAGAGGTAGGAATAAAGCTACCAGAACCGAAAAGATCTGCCTGAACCCGACCACCCAGGAGAGTGAATGCGTTCATTCGAGCACGGCTACCTACTGGAACAACCTATCTCTCAGAATCTTCTTATGACGGTGCGCGCCCTCGGTGAACATCGGGGCCGCCAGGGTCTGTACCGTGAACACTCACCGGAGTTGTTGGAGACGCTGCGACGGGTGGCGATGATCCAAGGTGTGGAGTCCTCTAACCGGATTGAAGGTGTGACCGTCGCGCCGGACCGGCTTGAAGCGATTGTGGCGAAGAAGACCACTCCGAAGGGGCGCTCGGAACAAGAAGTGGCAGGCTATCGTGATGTCCTAGCCGCGATTCACGCAAATGCCAACCGGATGGTCCTTACGCCCGATCTCATCCTTCATCTTCATCGCCAGATGTACGCCCGCACCCCTGAAAAAGGCGGCCGGTGGAAAGAAAAGGACAACGCGATCATCGAGGTCCTCCCCGATGGCCGACAGGTCATCCGCTTCCGACCCGTCTCTTCGTTGGCGACACCAGGATTCACCAAGAGGCTCTGTGCCTTCTACCACCAGGCAATCGATCAACGCCAGGCGGAACCACTACTCGTGATTGCTTCCTTCATCTTCGACTTTGAGTGCATCCATCCGTTCTGGGATGGTAACGGCAGGATTGGCCGCCTGCTGACTCTCCTCCTGCTTTACCAGGCTGGCTATGAGATTGGCCGTTACATTAGCCTGGAACGCATCATCGAGGAGAGCAAAGAAACCTATTATGAGGTGCTCTTGAAAAGCTCTCAGGGGTGGCCCGAGGCGAAGCACGATCTGCGTCCTTGGTGGAACTACTTGTTGGGAACGCTCATCGCCGCCTACAAGGAGTTCGAGGAGCGAGTCGGGACAATCACCACAGCCAGAGGCGCGAAAAGAGAGATAGTTAGGCAAACTGTGAGCCGACTACCCGATCAATTCTCATTGCGTGAAGTTCGGCAGGCCTGCCCCGGCGTGAGCCCAGATATGGTGCGCTTAGTCCTGCGGGAGCTTCAGAAAGAAAATCTAGTCACCTGCACGGGACGAGGTCCGGGAGCAATTTGGAAGAAAAGAGGTAATATCCCTAAAAGAGGGTAAAAGTGAGGGTAATAACTGGTAAGTCCTCCGGGCTGAGACCCCGAAGGGGCCAGGGCGAGCTGTCCTCAACCTTGTGAAGTAGCAGGCTGCAGGTGGCTGAGGACGGCGCCGAGGACGTCGATCGCGACCGGGATGCCGGCTCGATAGGCGACGACCTTGTCGGAGAAGGGGGAGAGGCGGGGGCCCGGAAGCAGGATGCCCACCAAGTTCAGCGGGTCGGCCGCACTCACGATGATGGTCTCGCCCTCATCCGGCTTGCGGCGCACAGCCCTGATCGCCTCCAGCGCCTGCTCCCGACACCCGCTAACTGCAATGCAGTTCTGGCAACAGAGGCTAACGTATGAGATTAACTGCAACATTTGGGCTGAACCCACAGTCCTTCACTGTTTTATACGAAATTCAACAACGAGCGCCGGCTCCTATCTGGCGAGAGGGTTGGCTGACTGATTTCCCTGCAGAGGGAGGCTCGGAGAGCCCTGCCTACTCTAGATCTCGAGTGCAACAGACTAGTACCGGTCCAACTTTATCCGGCTAACATCACAATGACCCGCAGGCATCTGGATCGGCCCTCGCAAAGCCTTGTCATTTGTCCGAACAGGTTGGAACGGCACTAGGGCAAATTATGGACGCGTTGTATCCGATCATCCGTGCCCGGGTGCGTGGCGAAAAACCCTCCACTCGGGCCCGAGGTCTGCAGCAGCCAGGTCAGCGTGCCGCTCATGATCTGTTTGCCGTTGTAGCCCGCGCGTTGGAGGATGTCAACCCCGTGGGCGTCTGCCTCGTACTCCTCGTTGCGGCTGAAAGGCCGCATCACCCCCAGGTCGGCTACCAAGGGCGTGATCTTGCTCGAGCCTGGGATGAATTGATCGAGGAGAATCATGCCGATGTTCAAGCCGGTCCCGAGCGCCTGGGCTTTCGCGACGTGGCCGAGGTCCGCGTGCGCCACCTCGTGGGCCAGGACCCCGCGCAGTTGGTCGTCGCTTGCCCGTTCCAGCAGGCCGGTCGTGACATAGAACTCGCCACCGCCAGCATTGGCGGCATTGATCTGTGGATCCTCCAGGATGCCCACGCGGACCTGATTGAGCGGGAGCGGCTTATTCATATGCTGGATGAGCGGGAGCATCACCTGCTTAAGCCGTTCGGCCTGGCGCGGGTCAAGCTGGCGGTTGCTTGGCGTTGGGCGCCTACTTGCCGTCGGTTCCGGCGACCTCGGGGACGGTCCCTGCGAGGTTCCGATGGCACACCCCGCCAGCAGACACGTCAGGCTCGTTGCCATCATGACCCGACTCCCCCAGAAGCTCTGTGCGAGGCCCCGTGGCACAGCGGGTCTTTGGTGTATCCCGATCATTGGTGCTGCCTCCTTTCCCCGCTCGCGCCAGGGATTGCCCAACCGAGACCGCGAGCAGCCGGACCGCTCCGCCCAGCGCTCCGCTGCCTAGACGCAGTCTAGGGTCGCTACAGGGGCTTTCGACCTTGAATGACACGAATCAGGATCACCAGGACCGCGATGACCAAGAGCGCGTGAATGAATCCGCCCGCGGTGTACGAGGTGACCAAACCCAGCAGCCAGAGGACAATCAAGACGATCG
>JBGPUH010000217.1:0-4724 GCA_041491025.1 Methylomirabilis sp. (SeqCode) | reverse complement strand
GTCGATGCCTTGGGATTCGATTTCACGTACAGCCACGGGCTCAGCGATCAGATCGCGCGGCTTGGCTCCGACAAGGCGATCGCCTTCGGACTGATCGATGGCCGCAACACGCGGATGGAGCGGAAGGAGGAGGTGTTGCCCACACTCGGCAGAGCGCTGCCAAAGGTCAAGGGTTCCCCTTCATATCTGACCTCCTCCTGCGGCCTGGAGTACCTGCCAAGGGACAAAGCCCTTCTTAAGCTGAAGCAGATGGCGGCTGTCAGAGCCGAATTCGTGGGGAGGGGATAGGATGAGCCGAGCGAAGCTGAAGAGCCTGGGGATCGATCTGCCGATCTTTCCCACCAGCACCGTCGGGAGCTTCCCGAAGCCGGACTACCTGGTGGAGGCGCGGGCAAAGTTCGCCAAGCGGAAGATCGAACGGAAGGAGCTGGAGGACCTCGAGCAGCAGGCCACCGCCTTCTGGATCAGAACCCAGGAGGAGATCGGGTTGGACGTGCTGGTGGATGGCGAAATGTATCGTGGCGATATGGTGGCGTATTTCTCCGAGCTCATGCCGGGCTTCGAGCAGAGCGGCCTCGTCCGCTCCTATGGCAATCGTTATTATCACAAGCCGATCATCGTGGGGGATGTGCGGTGGCCCGGTCCGATGACGGTGGGCTGGTGGCGCTATGCCCAGGGTCTCACGAAGCGGCCGGTAAAGGGGATGCTGACCGGTCCGTACACGGTCATGGATTGGTCCTTCAACGAGCACTATCCCGACCGGCGATCAGCCTGTCTGGCATTGGCCCGCGAGATCCGGCGTGAGGTCGAAGCGTTGGCGGAGGCGGGTGCCAAGATCATCCAGGTCGACGAACCCGCCCTCTCGGTGCGTCCGGAAGAGCTGCCGTTCGCAATCGAGGCCATGCATATCGTCACCGACGGCCTGCCGGCCTACTTCATCATGCATGCCTGCTATGGCGCCTTTGATAAGATCTACTCCCAGATGCTGAAGCTACCGGTGGACAACCTCGACCTGGCGATCTCCCACAGCACGCTGAATCTGATGGAGATGTTCCGGCGAGACCCGTTCACCAAGGACCTCTCCGTTGGGGTTCTGGACGTTCACTCGCATGAGGTGGAGACGCCAGAAGCGGTCAGGACCAGGATCGAGAAGGCGCTGCAGCTCCTGTCGAAGGAGTCGCTCTGGATCGACCCCGACTGCGGCCTGAAGACCAGGACTGTGGACGAGGCCAAGGGAAAGCTGATTAACATGGTGGATGCGGTGAAGCGCTTGCGGACAGAGGCCCGCACCAACTAGCTAGAAGGAACGGATGGAGCTACTCGGCCGGACAGCATTGGTGACAGGCGCGGCCAAGCGTGTCGGCCGGGCCATCGCCCTGGCGATGGCCGGCCGTGGCATGGATATCGTGATCCACTATAAGAATAGCGCGCCAGAGGCCCGCGCCACAGGCCTAGCGGTGGAGGGTCTCGGCCGGCGGGCTGTGGTCGTCCAGGCCGATCTCGCGCAGCAGGAGGAGGTGGAGGCGCTGGCCGACCGAGCGACCCGGGCGTTCGGGAAGATAGATGTCCTGGTGAATAGTGCCGCCCTCTTCTACAGGACGCCGCTGGAGAAGATCACCGCGCAGGATTGGGAGCAGTTCCTCCGAGTGAACCTCACGGGGCCGTTCCTGCTGGCCAGGCGGGTCGGGCTTGAGATGCGTCGCCGCGGAGAGGGGAAGATCATCAACGTGGCCGATGTCGCCGGGATCGCGCCGTGGGCTGAGTTCCTTCCCTATTCTGTCTCCAAAGGCGCGCTGATCACGCTGACCAAAGGGCTGGCCAAGGCACTGGCGCCGGAGGTGCAGGTGAACGCCGTGGCGCCAGGATCGGTGTTGCTGCCGGAAGAGTATGGCGATAAGGAGCGAGAAGCGATCGTGAGAGCCACGCTCCTCAAACGGATCGGCAACCCGGCCGATGTCGCGAATACCGTCCTCTTCCTTCTGGAGGGCTCGGACTTCATCACCGGTCAGGTGGTAGTGGTGGATGGGGGTCGGTCGATCAGATGACGTGGATTGCTCGTGCAGGCGCTTGAGGCCCTCACCCCGGCCCATTCCTACGCTGGGGAGAGGGGAGCCAGGATGAGATGAGAAACAGCATCCCAAAACGAATTGTTTCTCTTGCCTGCAGCAACACCGAGATTCTTTTTGCGCTCGGGCTCGGGGCTCGGGTGGTCGGGGTGGACGATTGGTCCGACTTTCCTCCACAGGTCGGAGACCTGCCCAGGGTCGGGCCCGACCTTAAAATCGACATGGCCAAGGTCGCCGCCCTTGAACCAGACCTGATTCTAGCCTCTCTCAGCGTGCCGGGGATGGAGCGGAACATTCCGGCCCTTGAGCGACTGGGCGTGCCGTTTCTGGTCTTGGACCCGAAGCGCTTGGACGATGTTTTCGGGGATATCGAAAGGGTCGGCGAGGCGACCGGAGCTCCCGAAGCTGCGCGCCGCCTCAACGCGGACCTTCGGAGTCGGATCGAAGTGGTCCGTGCGAGGGCGCACCAGGCGGCTCACCGACCAACACTGTACTGGGAGTGGTGGCCGACGCCACTCATCTGCCCTGGACGGCAGAGCTGGATTGTGCAGATGAGCGAACTGGCCGGTGCCGACCTGCTCTTCACAGATGTCGAGGCGACGAGCTTCGTCGTCCACGAATCGCAGGTCTTGGACCGAGACCCCGACCACGTGATCCTGTGTTGGTGTGGAACGCTTCAGAAGAAGATGGACGTGACGAAGGTGACCAAGCGACCGGGTTGGGATCGGCTGCGGGCGGTTCAGGCGGGACGGGTTCATTGCTTTCCCGAGAACCTCTACGGCCGCCCTGGGCCGCGGCTCGTCGAGGGTCTGGAGCGACTGGCCAGGGTTGTCCACCCTAAAGCGTTCGCCGAGGCATCGACTGTCTCGTAGCGGCGGAGCGGGGCTGCACAGATGTTTCCAGCCAATGCACTACCGAGAGGACCGCTCAATTATAGTTAGGAACGTCCTCCGAGAGGGGTGCCAGTGACACAATCGAGCCTCTACCTGAAGCAAGTTGAATTGGGCCAGATGGCCAACTATGTCTACTTTATCGGCTCGACCACGACGAGGGAGGTCGCCGTGGTTGATCCGGCCTGGGAGATCGATCGTATCGTGAAACTCGCCCAGGCCGATGACATGAAGATCACCCACATCCTGGTCACCCACACCCACCCCGATCATGTAGGCGGCAAGCTGTTCGGACTGGAGATTCAGGGGATCGCGGAGCTCCTCGAGAAGGTAGACGCCAAAGTGGTGATCAATAAGGCCGAGGCCGGCCATCTCACGCCACTCGCCGGCTCGAACATCGTGGGGGCCGACAATGGTTACACCCTGAAGCTTGGCGACATCGCGATTACGTTGATCCATACCCCTGGCCACACACCGGGCTCTCAGTGTTTCCTGGTCCAGGATCATCTGATCTCCGGTGACACCCTGTTCATCGGCTCTTGCGGCCGGGTCGATTTACCGGGGAGCAACCCCGAGCAGATGTATGATTCACTGGTCAATACACTGATGAAGCTCGACGACAAGATCGTGGTCTTGCCGGGCCACAACTATGCCGCCGGTCGGCTCTCCAGCTCCATCGGCGAGGAGCGAAGGCGCAACCCGTTCGTCCAGTTCCGCTCTGTTTCTGAGTTCCTCCGCGCCATGGGATATGCATAAGCCAGGAACATCGCCGGTCTACTCGCCATCCCGAATCTCTACCTACGAATCCTGTCCCCGCCAGTACAGATACCGCTATATCGATCGGATCCCTCGCGAGGAGGAGTCTATCGAAGCGTTCCTCGGATCGCGGGTCCACGAGGCACTGAACAGGCTCTATCGAGACCTCCAGCTTGAAAAGCATCCACACCTGGATGAACTGCTGAACTACTATGATATTGAGTGGCGGCGGCGGTGGCATGATCAGGTCAGGATCGTCAAGCAGGACAACTCGATCGAAGATTACAAGCGGCTCGGCGAGCGGTGTCTGAAGGACTATCACGATGCCCACAAGCCGTTCGACCGTGGGCAGACGCTGGGGTTGGAACACCGCGTGACATCCTCCCTCGACCCGGCTGGCCGCTACCGGATTCAAGGATACATCGATCGTCTTGTGAGCGTAGGGTCGGGGCGCTACGAGATCCATGACTATAAGACCTCCGGTCGACTTCCGGTCCAGGGCGTGCTCGATGCCGATCGGCAACTGGCCCTCTATCAGCTCGGGGTGCAAGGGATGTGGCCAGAGGCCAAAGAGATCGAGCTGGTCTGGTACTATCTGGCCTTCGGCAAGGAGCTACGATCCAGGCGGACGCCGGAGGCGCTGGATAGGCTGAAGGCAACGACCATCGCCCTGATCGATCGGATCGAGGCCGATACCGAGTTTAGGCCGATCAAGAGCGCCCTCTGCCACTGGTGTGCCTACAAGGACATCTGCCCCGTCTGGAACGACCGCCCGGTGACGACTTCAACCCTGTCGATCAGAGGTTCCGACCATCGTCGATCAGCAGAAGTCACAGCCCAGGACGATGGACAGGCCTTTGATATGCGAGCCGTCTCTCGTGAAGCGCTCCGGGAGGCAATTCTGGCTGCGGCCGAGACCGAAGGGGCAGAGATACGATTCACTGACCACGGTGACCTCTGGGTTCGTATGGCCCAACTCACGCCGCCGGCAGCTCTGGACGGAAGGGCCGAT
>JBGPUH010000216.1:0-4750 GCA_041491025.1 Methylomirabilis sp. (SeqCode) | reverse complement strand
GTAGTCGTGGAGAATGGCGGTCACCTGGAAGGGGTAGTAGCCGCCGTTCGGCGTTCCGGGGCGCACCTCTTGGAACAGCACCGTCCGCGCGGTAAAGCCGTCGGGCTTGAGCTTTTGCACGTGCGCCTCGAACACCTGCTTAAACTGCGCCACTGACGGCTGCGCGTCCGCCGCATGCCCTGGTGCGACAAAAAGCAGTGGCGCCAAGATCAAGAATAGCCGACGCTGAAACATGGTGTCTCTCCCTGTTCAGTCTTTTTCGTTGATCGGGTTGTACCGTGAATCTATGAGCCTTCTAACGGGCGGCGCGTCAGCGGCGAGCGATGACGGGAAGCGGAAGAGCGAATCCGCTGCACGCACATGTCAGGCAACCCCACACCCATGGGTCGTGTTCATGAGGCTAGCGCCTTTTGCAACTTCTGAAGAGCTTGGTCGTGATTAGAGTGATGACCATCGATTGTTGTCGTCTTCTTGAGGATTTCAATTGCCGCCGTCGCGTGCTGCTTCCATGTCGTGTCCCCATTCCGTTGAAGACAGAAAGCAAGGGCGTAGTGGGAAAATGGGAACTGCGGATAACGGACGATGACTTCTCTGAAAGTTTGAAGCGACTTCGGATCGCAGCGGTATTGCGATCTGGTGCCAGAGATTTCCACTGCACTTTCCAGAGCCCGGGAGATCCCGGTGTGCTCGACCAGCGGCGCCACAGCCGTCCCGGACGTACCAACAAAATTCAGCCTGGCGACCTCTGAATACTCTTTCAAGGTGTCAAGACGACTGCGAAGCTCGCTTGCATCAGCGCGAGACGATTCGAGACCAGCGTTGACCAGAGCAAGCGCTGCCGCCGATCGTTCTGCTGACAGCCTCTTCTCTTGCCGGTCGACGTAGAACCTAGCCACGCCGGCCATCGCGCCAAGCGTCGCGCCAAGCGTCGGCAGAATGATCGATGCCCAGAAAAGGACGTGGCTAAAACGTTGCAAGGTGTCCGTGTTCATCGGGGGTTACCCAACGATTGAGCTCACCTGCGAGTGGCGCGCCAGCGCCACGAGTCAGGTGGAGCGATTTGTTAGGCCCACATGGCTTCATTCTTGTTTCTAACAACGTCGAATGATCTAAAACCTGCTCTAGCTTTGAATACTTCCACATCCTTGCTCAAACTCCCAAGCGCTTGAGAAATCTTGGCGCGCAAAACTTTTGATTGTTCTCCGACTATGACGCGCTTTAACGAAAGCTTTTCGGAGAACTCAGCGTAGTACAACCCATCAACCTCCTCGTCCAGTTGTACGTAGGCTCGATACTCCTGCTCATATTGCCAATGTGCAAACTTTGTGAATAGAAGCCTTTTCATAAACGCTTCATCCATAATGTCTGGACGCGGAAATCGACAATCTACATAGTCAACCTTTTCCAACACGGAACGAGGCACTTCGAATCCAAGGCAAATACCCTTGTGTTTATCCGCGTAGTGGCCCCAAAGAATTGGATGCGTCCAAGTCTTGCAGAAACAAAGGATACCTTTGGTTTTAGAAAGATCTGCCTTGGTCGCTTTAATCACTTTCCGAAACTCCCGATCTGAGAGGTCAACGGCAAGAAACTCAAATGGATCGTTCAACTCCATAATTCGCGCGATCTTAAGACGACGCTGTTTCAGGGCTTCGAGGCCAAAGTGGGCATTTATGAAGTGATATACGAGCATCGTTTAAAGGCCTAACTATCGAGTATGCTGGTCAGCATATTCCGGACCTCAAACCAAGTCTTTTGTCGAAGCGGTCCGCCATTGGTTCGAAAGTCCCCCCCACCCATGCCCTCTCCCACAGATGGGGAGAGGGGCCTGAGGATGGTTCAGGTCTCACTTCGCAGACCCGGTCGAGGTCGTCCCCTTCAAGAGAAAAGCGTCGATGAATGGCTCGATCTCACCGTCCAGCACCTTCTCCACATTGCCGGTTTCCAGGCCGGTCCGGTGGTCCTTCACAAGCTGGTAGGGGGCAAGGACATACGAGCGGATCTGGCTGCCCCACGCGATGTCCTTCTTTTCGCCTTCGAGCTTGGCCATCTCCTTGTCTTGCTCCCGCTGATAGTGGTCATACAGCCGGGAGCGCAGGACTTTCATGGCCATGCCCCGGTTCTTGTGCTGCGAGCGCTCATTCTGGCAGGAGACGACGATGCCCGTGGGCAGGTGGGTAATTCGCACCGCCGAGTCGGTGACGTTGACATGCTGTCCACCCGCGCCGCTGGAACGGAAGGTATCGATTCGCAAGTCCTTCTCGTCGATGGCGACCTCTATCTCCTCATCGATCTCGGGGTAGACGAAGACCGACGCAAAGGAGGTGTGACGGCGGTGGCTGGCGTCGAACGGCGAGATCCGAACAAGGCGGTGGACCCCCATCTCGGCTTTTAGCCGCCCATAGGCGTATGCGCCTGTCACCGTGACCGTGGCGCTTTTGATCCCGGCCTCTTCGGCAGCAAGCAGGTCGATCACCTCTGCGCGATAGCCCCTGGCCTCCGCCCAGCGCATGTACATCCGCAACAGCATCTGCGCCCAGTCCTGCGACTCGGTGCCGCCGGCGCCGGGGTTGATGTAGAGGATGGCGTTGCCCCTGTCATATTCTCCAGCCAGCACCGTCGTCAGCTCGAGCTCCGCAAGCTGTCCCTCCAGCTTCTGAAGCGAGCTCTCCATTTCTGCGAGGGCCTGCTGGTCCTCTTCTTCCCGCAGGAGCTCGAGGAGGACCTGGAGATCTTCGATCTCGCGTCCCAGGGTCTCCGGTTGATCAACGACTTCCTTCAGCGCGCGCTGCTCCTTTAAAATATCCTTCGCGCGAGAAGGATCTGCCCAGAACTCCTGCGCGTGGAGTAGCTCGTCGATCGCGTTCAGGCGCGCCCGCTTCCCCTCCAGGTCAAAGAAAGACCCGAAGGCCGTTCAGCTTGTCCTTTACGCCCTCGAGCCTGCGCGCGAAGTCAGCGATCATCGTATCCTCCTTTGGGGAATGGGGGCCGGCGCCGATGAGACCCGACCGGCACTCCAGGCCCGCTTTGCCATGAACACTGCTACTACGAATGCCACGCACAACCAAGCGAAGAGGTCACCGTGACTGGTATAAAAGGTCTCGCCCTGCACCAGGCGAATCCGACCCGAGATAACAGCGGGGACGAATAGTCCGGAGGCTTCAAGGATCCGGCCGGTGGGATCAATGATCGCGGAAATACCGGTGTTGGCCGCCCGAATCAGGTAGCGGTGGTTCTCGGCAGCCCGAAGGGCCGCCATGGCCAGATGCTGGGCCGGCGCGGCCGACCGGCCGAACCAGGCGTCGTTGGTGATATTGATCAGGAAGTCGGCCCCGTCCTTCACGTAGCGTCGGACTTGATCCGGAAAGATCGCCTCGTAGCAGATGGTGGCCGCGAAGCGACCACGAGGGAGCTGAAAGATCGTGTAGGTCCGGCCTGGCTCGAAATCGCCGATCCCGTACGCCAGCTTGTGCACGAAAAAGAGAATCGATTTCAGGGGAACGTACTCTCCAAAGGGAACCATATGGATCTTGTCATACTTGCCAAGCAGCTCACGCTGAGGAGAGATCAGGAAGGCGCTATTGTAGTAGCGGTCACCCCCGCCGCTTTGCGCGCCGGGCTCGACGTCCGGGCTCCCCACCAGCAGGTAGCTCCCGGTCTCGGCAGCGATATCGGCAACGCGGCCGCGTAACGTCGGCTCGTACCGGAGGAAGAAGGGCACGGCGGTCTCGGGCCAGACGATGAGGCCCGGCGCCCCCGTTGCCGCGTCCAGACTGAGGCGCCGATAGAGGTCGATGGTCGCCGCCTGCATCGCTGGATCCCACTTCAGGGCTTGATCGATGTTCCCTTGCACGAGGGTGACTCCCAGTTCCTGCTCTTCACCGGCACGTGATGGAGACGGTGAAAGGAGCCTCGGAGACCAGACAAGAGCCAGGGCAAGCACACCGGCGAGGAGCATGGTCCGAAGACGGTCTCCAGCCGTGGCAGCCAGTTGCGTGAGCGCGATGTTGACGAGGACCACCAGGAACGACAGACCGTACACGCCTGTGACTGAGGCCATGGGCACGAGCGTGGTGCTCCGGTACTGAGTGTATCCCAGCAAGGCCCAGGGGAACCCGGTCAACGCGTAGCTGCGGAGGTATTCCAGGGCAACCCATAACGCCGCGGGGGCCAGAAGGCCGATTGGCCACGCGGCGCCCACGATCAGCGAGAGGCCATAGCAGAACAGGCCGAAATAGAGCGCGAGATATGCCGACAACGCCAGGAGGACAAGCGCGCTGAGGAAAAACGACATGCCCCCATACGTCGTCATCGTTCGCGTCACCCACGAGATGCTCAAAAGATAGAACAGCAATCCCGCGAGACTTCCCCACCAGAAGGCCCGAGCCGGGGGCTCGCCGCGAATGGCCACAAGGAGCGGAATCAGGGCAACAAATGCCAGCCCTCCTATATCTGCGGTTGGGAATGCGAGAGCAAGGAATCCCGCTGAGACGGTCGCCAGCAGGGCTGGCCTTAGGCCCCGAAGGAGTCCCGTTCGCCCGCCGCTCACCGAGGCCTGGCTGAAAGGAATCACACCCATCCCGCCAATACCGCGACGTAGAGGGACGGTGCGGAGAACAGGAGGCTGTCCACTCGGTCCAGTATCCCCCCATGGCCCGGGATCACGGTACCGGCGTCCTTCACCCCGAAACTGCGCTTCAGCATCGATTCGCACAGATCACCCACCTGGCCCATCACGCCTAAACCCAAT
>JBGPUH010000215.1:0-4750 GCA_041491025.1 Methylomirabilis sp. (SeqCode) | reverse complement strand
GTGCAGCAAGCCGTGCAGGTACCCCCTGTGCAGCCACGCACGACTCGGAGAGCGAAGGCGAATGGCTGACCCACAAGCTGTTGTATGTACTGGAGTCATTTAGATAGGCCTTATCCTCAATAAGAAGGCACTGATTGCAAATGGCATGACCGTTCAGAGCAGGAGAATACGGCGTGACCTCGTGGCTGTTCTGGAGAACGTGCTGGCGGCCATCGACCCTTTTTCTTTGACGAAGAACAACCTAACGCTCCAGGGCAATCGGTTGACCGTAGCCAAGGAGTTGAAGCTGGACCTTTCTCGGTATAAGAATATCTATGTCCTCGGCGCAGGCAAGGCCGTGTACAAGATGGCCCTTGCCGTGGAAAGACTGCTCGGGGCACGCATCAATGCTGGATGGATCAATATCCCTGCAATGCCGGAGAAGAATGAGTTAACGAGAATCAAGGTTCATCTTGCCCGGCATCCGAGGCCCAATGCGGCAGGCATGTATGGCTCGAAAACCATCCGCTCGATATTGAAGGGAGCCGGTGAGGATGATCTGGTTATTGCGGTCATTTCTGGCGGCGGCTCAGCCTTAATGCCTTTGCCTGCTGACGGTATTACGCTTTCGGAGAAAATCCAACTGACCTCGCTCTTCTTAAAGAGCGCCGCGAGTATCCATGAGATTAACGTCGTCCGGAAGCATATGTCCGGGATCAAAGGAGGACAGTTCGCGCGGTACGCCTATCCAGCCACACTGGTGGCGCTGTATGTGTCCGACATTATCGATGATTCTTTTGACATCCAGGCCTCAGGTCCGACCGCACCCGACCCTTCGACGTTCTCTGATGCGATTGAAATTCTCAAGAAATTTGGAATCTGGAACAGCGCACCGCATAGCATCAGAACACGATTCTTGCTTGGCGCCAAAGGATCGATTCCTGAAACCCCAAAGCCCCAGGATGACGTGTTCCGAAAAGGAAAGGTCCATAATTTCACTATTGCTAACCACAACACCGCCTGCGAAGCATCAGCAGAGGCGGGGAAAAAGCTCGGTTACCATATCCTGCCATTGACATCGAGTATCCAGGGAGAAGCACGGGAGGTTGCCAAAGTCATCATTGCCATCGGGAAGCAGGTTCAGCGATATGGAGGACCGGTGAGGAAGCCAGCTCTGATTATTGCCGGTGGCGAAACACCAGTGAATGTTCGAGGCAAGGGTATGGGGGGCAGAATGCAGGAATTTGGTTTGGCCGCGTTACTCCCCATGAAAGATGGGATGACACTCGTGTGCTTTGCCACCGATGGCGTGGATGGGATGACTCCAGAACCAACGGCGGGAGCATTCTGTGATATGGGCACGAAACAGCGAGGACAGAAAATGGGCCTTGACGTGTACACATATCTGACCGACAACAATTCATACGCGTACTTTCACCAAGTCGGAGACCATATCATCACCGGGCCAACAGGCACAAACGTTGCCGATCTAACTCTGCTGGCTGTCTACTGATGTGGGCGCGCACTTCCCTACAATGTGAACCTTCTACGATACCTGCTTGTTGTGGGCATCTTTCCTAATACCCTGTACCCTAGACCCTCTCTTCTAATAGACCGGCGTTAGCCAGCGCAAGTATTTCTTCTGTGTTCCCTTCACCACGTCGAAATAGAGAGCCTGGATCTTCGCGGTGGTCGGTCCGATCCTGCCGTTGCCCAGGGGGCGCTTATCCACCTCGATCACCGGCGAGACTTGGGCGCCAGTCCCGCAGAGAAACGCCTCGTCGGCCACGTACAGCTCAGTCCTGCCGATGGGTCGTTCGACGGTCTCAATTCCCAGCTCCTCTCGCGCTAACTCGATGATCGTCTCACGCGTGATGCCTTCCAGGATATCTTCGGAAAGGGCGGGCGTGATCAATTTCCCACCCCTGATGAGAAAGATGTTTTCGGCCGATCCTTCGGAGATAAAGCCATTCTCGGTAAGGAAGATCGCCTCATCGTATCCATGTTCCAGCGCTTCGGTCTTGGCCAGAGCGGAGTTGACGTAACCGCCGGTGACCTTGCAGCGGGCCGGGATGATGTTGTCGTTGATCCGGCGCCAGGAGGAGAAGCCCACCTTGATCCCGCTCGACACATCGATGTAGTCCCCAAGCGGGATCGTGTACATGGCAAAGCCGGTTGGATAGCCGACAAACTTCGGCCCAAGCCCATCCGAATCGACATAGGCGATAGGCCGGATATAGGTGTCGGTCTCGGGATGGTTCTTTCTGAGCAATTCGACGGCAATTCCCGACAACTCCTTCTCATCCCTGCCGATGGTGAGTTTGAGGACTCGGCAGTTCCTGAGCATCCGGTTGAAATGTTCCACGAGCCTGAAGACGTAGAGCTGTCTTTCTTGGGGGTTCCAATAGGCGCGGATGCCCTCGAATACCCCGGTCCCGTACTGAAAAGTATTGTTCTGGATGCTGATCTTGGCCTGATCAACCGGAACGAATTGGCCTTTGAGATAGGCGTACGTCATGGTGCTCCTCTCTTGAGCCTGTTGAGATTTATTGGGCTGAAAGTATCGGGAAACCGAGAAAAAGTCAATGAGTTTCACTGCACTGTGGCGCGGAAATAGGTCGATCACGAGCAAGAGGCTTTGTCCGCGCGCTCTGGACCGCTTGCTGCCAGAATGGCCTTTCGGCGAAGGCGTTGCGCGGCCGGGGAATGACCTTGACATTTCCCAGGTGGAACGGTATTTTTGGGCAGTTTCTGTAGATCGTGGCCAATACAGGGGGTCGGGATGGGCGCGAAAATCCTCGTGGTTGATGACAGCAATACGATCCAGACCGCGGTCCAACTCACCTTCAGCCGTGAAAACGTGGAGCTGATCCCCGCCAGAAGCGGAGAAGAGGCGATCCGAAAGGCAAAGGAGGTTGTCCCGGACCTGATGCTGATTGATACCGTCCTGCCGGACGCAAGCGGTTACGAGGTCTGTCGGACTCTCATGGCTGATCCTGCCATGCGAGATGTCCCCGTCATCATGTTGACAGGTGCGTTTGAGGCTCCGGATGATCCAATGGAACGGACGGTCGGTGCAAAGGATTTCATTGCGAAACCCTTCGAGTCGCAGACGTTGATCGCAAAAGTCAAACAACTCCTGGATTCGCGTCCTATGCGCCTTCCGACGCCCGCTGGTATCACGTTCGAGACGACCCCACCATGGGAAGCGCCTCGTAGCCCATATCTTGAGGAGGCAGGGTCGCCCTCGCTGGAGGCAGAGCTACCCTTTGCTCCTTTCCTTACCCCCCCTCCCATCCTACCCCCGGTCACAAGTCAGGAGGGGCCGACTCCGTTTTCGGGCGAGCCACCTGCGGCTGCGGTTTCCCCACCACTCGCAGCCCCTGGCGAGTTCGCGGAACGATTGCTCGAGCAAGCGGTCACGCAGGCTGCGGAGCAGGGTTTCACACACATGGCCAAGGAAGTTACGGAGAAGCTGGTGGAGCGGATCGAGCAGATCGTTCGGGAGGTCGTCCCGGCGTTGGCAGAGAGTCTGATCCTCAAGGAGATCGAACGAATCAAGGCATCGATCGAAGAGAAAACTGCTGAGTGAACTAAGGAGGGGCACGAAAACGGGGAGAGGAGCTGGAGCGGCCCTCCGGCCCTAGTCTCCGTTTCTTGTTTTCACGCCGATGCCAGAAACTGACATGTCATCCGCAAAGAAGAAGGGGTACGATTCCCAGGGGATTGAGGAACACTGGTCCGCTGTCTGGGAACAGGCTGGCCATAGCCACGCTGATGAATCGTCACCGAAGCCTCCCTATACCATCGTCATCCCCCCGCCTAATATCACAGGGTTTTTGCATCTTGGCCATGCCATGAATAATACGCTCCAGGATATCCTGATCCGGTGGCGGCGGATGCAGGGATACAATGCCCTGTGGATACCCGGGACCGACCATGCGGGAATCGCGACGCAGAATGTGGTGGAGCGACAACTCCAACAAGAAGGGCGTCGCCGCGAGGACCTCGGCCGAGAGGAGTTCGTCCGGCGAGTCTGGCGCTGGCGGGAGGAAGCGGGTGGAACGATCATCCGTCAGCTCAAGCGGCTGGGGGCTTCCTGCGACTGGGTGAGGGAGTGTTTCACCATGGACGAACCGCGGCAGCGGGCGGTCCGGGAGGCGTTCGTGCGCCTCTATGAGGACGGCCTGATTTATCGGGGCGAACGACTGATCAACTGGTGCGCTCGCTGCCGAACGGCACTGTCAGATATCGAAGTGGAGCACGAGGAGACGAAGGGGTTCCTCTACCATATCGCCTATCCCTTGGTGGACGACCCCTCCACCGCGCTCATCGTGGCGACCACCCGGCCCGAGACGATGCTGGGCGACACCGCCGTCGCAGTCCACCCTGAGGACCCTCGGTACAATCGGTTGATTGGCCGCATGGTCATGCTCCCCTTAACCCAAAGAACGATTCCGGTCGTGGGGGACTCGATCCTGGTGGATCGGGAGTTCGGGACCGGTGCCGTCAAAATCACCCCGGCGCACGACTTCAATGACTTCGAGGCTGGCGAGCGCCATCATCTTCCTCGGATTGCGCTCTTCGATGAAGAGGGCAAGGTCTCGGATCCCACAAAGGAGGCGATGATAGAGGATTCGCTCTATGCCGAGATCATGGGTGTCGATGTGGCAAAGGCTCGCGAAGTCGTCGTGCGCTGGTTGGGTGACCGAGTCGTGAAGGTCGAGGAGCATCAGCATGCGCTGGGCAAGTGCTACCGATGCAGAAGCGT
>JBGPUH010000214.1:0-4791 GCA_041491025.1 Methylomirabilis sp. (SeqCode) | reverse complement strand
AGGCCAGTAGCTGCCGTGGTGAGTAGTAGAGCGGATTCAATCGAGTTGACCACTGGAAGGCGCCAATGGCCCGTTCCCGCTCCCCGACATCCAGTGCAAGATTTCCTTCGTTCCGGAGCCACTCGGCATAGTAGCGCGTTCCCGCGAGGACTGCCATCACGAGACAGAGCGACAACAGGAGGGGCCGCAATCCCCTCAAACTGGTCCTTGGGGGAATGGCGCACTCTGCCACGGATAGGGATTGAGGGGCTAGAGCGAGCAGGATGGCCGCTTCCACTCCAAACACGAGAGCGACGGCGGGATAGCTCCAGCCGAAGTCCACGGTCGCATGGAGCGAGGAACCCAAAAGTCCGGCGGCGAGGCCGAGCGCGAGGCTCCTCTCGCGGCTTTGAGGTTCCAACGATGCGATGATCCGCCCGCCCCGCCAGAAGAGGAAGCCGAGAAATAGCAGGAGCCCGGCAAGTGCCGGCAGTCCCATCTCCGCCGCGATTTGCAGGTAATGGCTGTGGGCGTAGAATCCCGTGACGTAAGGGACCTGTTGATAGAGCTTGATGGCAATCGGAAATGTGCCGATGCCTGTTCCCGCCAGCGGATGATCCTTGATGATGTCAAGGGTCCAGGCGTAGATCTCACGCCGCCACCGAAAGGATGGATCGTGACTTTCCTTGGAGGTTGCCGCGGTCAGTGACACCAAGCGGGGCGCGATATCCGCAGGCCGCCTGGATGCAATAAAGACGAGGCTGACGATAAGAATCATCGCCAGCGCCATTCTTCGGCGGTGAGCCCAAATCAACCTCCACTCCATCGTCGCCCAGAAGACCAGCGCGATGATCGCGGCCGCCCATACACCCCGCGAATGAGTGAGTATGAGGGCCGCGCCGAGGACAGGGAGAACCAGGACCGAACCCAGTACCCGCGGCAGCGCCCCACCATGGAAAATCAATGGAAAGGGGAGGAAGAATATCAGTAAGAGGAAACTCCCAAGACCGTTCGGGTAATGGAACGACCCCGAGAGGGCTGACGCCGCCCCTGAGCCCGGTGGAGCGCCCAGATAGGCCGGCACAGCAAGAAGACTTCCGATTACCCCGCTCGCGATGAGCGCGACCAGGATCGGCCGATCCCGGCCCTGCCCGGCGACGTGCCCCGCCAGGATGGACCCACCGATGACGCTTGACAGCGTCAGAGCCTCCTTCACACTGAAGTCCTTGAAGATTGAGGTGAATAACGAGACTCCCACAAGCAGGACGACCAGCGCTAGCCAGGGAAGGGGAAGGATCTGCAGAAACACGTTCTTGTGAGGGCTGATCAGTACGAGGGAAATAAGCGAGAAGACGCCGGCGGCCAGCATCGCCCTGGCGAACGACGTTCCACCACCGTTCGACAGCGGCAGTATCAGCAGAAGGCAGATGAGGCCACCGCAGACGATCAACTCGAGGGCAGAGAGTCTGCGGGCTGCCACGCTCACGGGGCTTCAGGGGGCGGCGTCACGCTCCGCGCCCGGCCTTGCTGATCCCGTATTTTTTTACCTTATGGCGGAAGGCGCGAAAACTGATCTTCAGCAGCTCGGCGGCGCGCTTCTGCACCCATCCCGAACGTTCGAGGGCCTGCAGCATCAGATCCTTCTCGACATTGGAGACTGTCGCGTCCAGCTCGATCCCTTCCGGTGGGAGAGGGAGGGTCATTCGCCTCTCTGGCCGACCCCCACCATCCGGGGCTCCGATCTGTAAGGGGAGGCTCGACAGGGTCAACTGATCGGTCGTTTCGAGAGCCACGGCCCGCTCGATCACATTCTCCAGCTCCCTGACATTGCCCGGCCACCGATGCTGTGCAAGGACCTCCATGGCTTCATGAGAGATCGACGATGGCCCTCTCTGTTGGCGGAGTGAACACTGCGCCAGCATGCTGTTTGCCAGCAAGGGGATATCTTCCTTTCGTTCTCGCAGGGGAGGAGCATGGATGGGGATCACATTCAGGCGATAGAAGAGATCCTCCCGAAAGGCCCCCTCCGCGATCGCCTTGACAAGATCTTTGTTCGTGGCCGCGATGAGGCGGACATCCACCTCCAAGTCCTCCGTCCCTCCCACCCGGCGGAACGTCCGCCACTGGAGGAACCGAAGAAACTTGACCTGAAGGCTCGGACTCATCTCTGCGATTTCATCGAGGAGGACGGTCCCGCGATGAGCGACCTCGAAAAGCCCGACCTTATGCGAGACCGCCCCCGTAAATGCACCTTTGACATGCCCGAACAGCTCGCTTTCCAGCAGTTGGTCTGGAATCGCCCCGCAATTGATGGCAAGAAACGGGCGATCGACCCGAGGGCTCGCGTAGTGGATGGTTCTCGCAATCAGCTCCTTTCCGGTGCCGCTCTCCCCGGTGATGAGCACGGTACTGTCCAGTCCGGCGATCTTGCTGATCAGTTTGTACAGCTCGACCATCTTCGGGCTTCGCCCGATGATTCCCTCGAGCTTCGGTGCCTCCGTGACCGCTGGCTGGCCGGATTGATCCTGTTGCCCTTTCTTGCGGCTCGCCAAGGCCTTTTCGACCACCAACCGGATCTCGTCGAGCCGAAACGGCTTGGTGATATAGTCATCGGCGCCTAGTCGCATCGCCTGGATCGTGGAATCCGATGAGGCGTATGCGGTGATGAGGATCACGGGCAGATGGGCATGCTGCCCTCGGATTCCGGCCAGAAGCTTGATCCCGTCCACCTTTGGCATTCGAATGTCGGAGATCACCAGATCAAGCGGCTGCCCTGTCACGATTCTAAGCGCCTGCTCACCGTCAGAGGCGACAATCACCCGGTGCCCTTGTTTCTCCAGGAGCACGGAGAGGAATTCGCGCATCGCCTGTTCGTCATCAACGACTAATACGGTCGCCATAACATTCCCTACGGCCGTGGGACCAGACGCTCCTCGCCCGGAACCCGGTTGAGGAGGACCCTGAAGGTCGCTCCGTGGCCTTCTCTGCTGATCACCTCGATCCGACCCCCGAGATGGTCGATGATCCTTCGCGCGATGGCAAGTCCCAATCCCGTGCCCCCCGTTTTCGTCGTGTAGAATGGATCAAAGATGCGATCCACGTCCCCCGGTGGAATCCCCCGTCCCGTATCAGTCAGCTCAACCGCCGCCCACGTCGCACCGTTGTCGGATACATGGTGACGGATGGCAAGCGTAAGACGCCCGCCCGACGGCATGGCCTGAATCGCATTGAGTCCCAGGTTCCAAAACACCTGCTTCAACTCATCGGGGTCGGCCGCGACCATCACCTGTTCGGCCTCCCTCTGCAAAGAAAACCCGACCACGTTGGTGCCATCGCAAGATTTCTCCAGGAGCGCGATCGCCTCCTCGATCAGCGCCACGAGATCGCATCGCCTCTCCACGGCTTGCCTCGGCTTTGTGAAATCCAAGAACTGCCCGGTCACCAGCTTCAGCCGATCGGTCTCGCGAAGAACGATGTCGAGCAGTTGAGGTTGCACCACCCCTTCTTCCCTCATGAGCTGAATAGACCCGCTGATGGCGGCTAAGGGATTCCGGATTTCGTGGGCCAGCCCGGCCGCCAGTTGGCCCACTGCCGCAAGCCGGTCGGCTTGGCGAAGCCTGACCTCAATCTGCTTCCGCTCCGTCAGGTCCTGGAAAATGCCAACAAGGCCTACGAGGATGTCCTCGGACGATTTCAGGGGGGTGAGGTTGATCCCGATCGTGGTGGACTGACCATTCTTACGCCGCACCACGATTTCCTGCGAAATTCTACCGACGGCCGGCGTGGGAGCGGAGAAAAACTCTTCAAGTTGCTTGATCTCCCGAAATGGGGTATCTCGCCAGTTCTTGTCATGAATCTCCTCGGCCGTCAGGCCGATGATCTCCTGGGCAGTATGGTTATACGAGACGATCCGGCCCTTGAGATCCAGCGTGACGATCCCGCTCGGGATATTTTCGATGATATCCTGATGCAGGGTTCGAAGGTTGCGGAGGTCGGTGCGCTGCTCTTCCAGCTCACGTCCTGCCTCTTTGAGCCGCTTGGCAAGCTGGCTCCCTAAGAGGGCCACAAGAAAAAAGGCTATGCTGTTGACAAAGATCTGGAAGAGCGCGTAGCCGGGATCCTGCGCCGTGGTGGCCATCGAGACGAATTTCGACCGCCCCGTGAGCCCATACAGTTGGGCGTTGATCAACACTCCGTACAGGATGCTGCTCGCGCCGGCCAACAGCAGACTGGACCTGCGAGAGAGGTAGATGGCCGCAGCGAGGATGGGGAAGATGTAGACAAAGGCAAAGAGGCTTTCGATCCCGCCGGTATAGTGGACGAGGGCGGTGACAAGCAATAAGTCGATCCAGATCTGAAGACCGCAGAGCGCTCTGAGTCGTCGGGTCCGGCTCAGCAAGAGTAAGTACAGGACACTCAGACAACAGGCGCAGGCGACGAGAACGAAGAGAGGGGTCAGCGCGAAAGGAGGACGTTCTCTTGTGGTCAGGACCGCCGCCGAGCCCAAGAAGAGGAGGGCGACGAGGAGCCGGAGGCCAATCAGCCACTTGACCTGTGCACCCAGTGCGGCATCCTCAATCGAGCGATCGGTCTCGACGTCTGGCACTAGTGCGCCTCCAACCAGGTCTCCTCACAATTGGCGCGCACCCTGCTGGAACAAGACACGAGCGTGGCACGGCGCGGCCCTCGGGGCCGCACCCACTTCGCGGGTACCCGGCGCACGTTGTCGGGTGCGTCGTCCCGGTCCGGGAGCCCGTCCCGGGATCTCGGACAGGGAGCGCCCCGTGGGCCAGCAACGCCGTCAGGCGAAGT
>JBGPUH010000213.1:0-4804 GCA_041491025.1 Methylomirabilis sp. (SeqCode) | reverse complement strand
CGATTGCCGCGGCTCTAGATACCGCAACTGGCGAAGCAGCAGCACGCTCAGGATAAAGATCGACGCAATCGTGAAAGCCGACAGGATGCACCAGACGCAGATCGCCTTGATCACGGCAACTTGGAGGTACACCAGGAATACGGACACAACCACCCCGATTCCGGAGATCGCGGCGATCGCCCCCACAGCGCTTGGCCTGGCGGACCACGCAGCCATGGCCGCCAGGCAGAGCAGCGTGAGATACCCGGCCAGGCCGATAGTCGCCAGCGGGATACCTCTGACCTCCGAGTATTCCCCCTCAGTCACAAGGGCGCATCCTCCTGCAGGGCATGACGCCAATTGCTCGCTTCCGCTTGGAATCAACGTCGACCGATAGTGCCTCCAGTAGAGATAGCCGGAGTCCGCCAAGCCGAGCACCGAAAGAAACATCAGGGCCAGCAGCCAGCCCCGGGTCTCGCGACCACGAACCACCTCAGTAGACATCGATCGGGACATCTGCGATCCGCCTGGCATAACCGGCTATCGATACCAGGACCGCCCAGGGAACCGGCCTGAGGTCCGGGTCGGCCGGGATCCGGTCGATGGTGTAGACCTGCACACCCAGCGGCCTGATTTCCGCGACCCGCTCGGCCCAGTCCCGGATCGCGAACGGGTCAGTATTCTCCACCCGACCCCAGACGAACATCGACTGCAGAAGGACTCCGTCGAGTTGGGCCAACCCGTTGACCATCCTGGCGAAGTCGAAGCCTCTGGCCGGCAGATTGATCCGGCGCGCCAGCGCCTCGCTGCCGGCATCCAACTTCATCATCTTCAGATCCACGACCTCAAGCGCGGCGCGGACCTCCGGGCGATGCACGGTTGAGCTGTTAGAAAGAATAGCCAGCTTGGAGCCGGGGGCATACCGATCGCGAAGCGCCGAGGCGACCTTGACGATCGCCCCCAATTCGGGATGGAGGGTCGGCTCGCCGTTCCCTGAGAAGGTGATGACGTCGATCGGAGCCTTCTCGCGGCGTAGCTGTTGAAGTTTGCTCTCCAAGGCGCTGGCCACGTTCTCAACAGAAGGAAGGTCAGCGACCCTTTCGCCGATTTCCATGGTCGGATGCTTCGTCCAGCCGCACTGACAGTAGCGGCAGTTGAAGGAACAGAGCTTCTCCCCGGAGCCGAGCAGGTTGACTCCCAACGAACGGCCCAGCCGACGCGAGAGAAGGGGACCATAGACCAGTTCCTCCTTCACCAGCCTGCGACGGCAAATCCCCCCGTCGAACTCTGTTTCCGCTCTGATCACACCCGCCCTCGCTGTGCTGCCAGTCGATCGACCTTCTTCTCCCCGAGCGTCGGCAGACCGCGGAGATAGTCGTGGAATCCTCTTGCCGCTTCACGACCATCCTTGATTGCCGTCACCACCAGATCAGCGCCGTGGACGATGTCGCCGCCGGCAAAGACCCCCGGCCACGAGGTCATTTTGACCCGGTCAACCTCGTAGTTCCCCCACTTGTTCGTTTTCAACTTCGAGGCATCCTCGCCCTCAACGGGCGAAGCATCGAACCCAAAGGCCATGATGACCATGCCGGTCTCGATCAGATAGTTGCTGCCTTTGACCTCGATCGGCTTCCGCCGGCCGTCCTTATCCGGCTCCCCCAGCATCATCTGGACACATTCGATCGCTCGAACCCTCCCCTCTTCATCTCCGAGGAATTTCACCGGAGCGGTAAGCCAGTGAAACTCGACCCCCTCTTCTTTGGCGCTCTTGACCTCCCGTCGGCTGCCCGGCATGTTCTCCTCGTCGCGGCGGCGGAAGTCGCGGACCCGCTCCTCAGCCGGGCGTTTGCCCGCTTCGATCCGGTTCAGTTTCGACCAGTGGCGCCGCTCGATTGCTTCCACGCTCTTCACCTCCGTCAGTGGCTCACGCGCCCGCCAGGACACCTCGCACGGCCCGATACACCTCAACCAGCTTCACTGGCTTCAGCAGGAACTCCGAGGCGCCGAGTTCCATTGCCCGCTGATACAAGAAGCGATCGCCGAAGGCCGTGATCACAATTGAGGGGACTGTCAGCCCCAGATTCCTCAGCTCCTCGAGCATTTTGATCCCCCCCATCTTGGGCATGACCAGATCAACGATCACCAGATCGTACGGCCGCTGCTTCACAACGGATATCGCTTCGCTGCCATCGCCTGCGAAGCTTACCTGATATCCTTCACGCGAGAGTGCCCGCCCAAGGGTTTCCCGCAGATCAACATCATCCTCGACAATAAGGATGCGTGCAGACAATTCACCCGACGGCACAGGTCCGGCTTCCTCAAGGGCCTCGTGCCGAGCGTCACTTCGAGAGTTACTTATTGATGCGCTCAAGGCGGATCCTTGCGTCAAGTGCCACAGTGCCCTCCCCCTTCGACCTGACCAGGAGGGGGTTGATGTCGATTTCAGCGATCTCGGGGAAATCGGTCACCAACTGGGAGAGGCGCAGGATGTCCTCCACCAGCGCCGCGAGATCGGCCGGTGGTTCGCCGCGCACACCTTGCAAGAGAGGGAATGCGCGCACCTCGCGGACCATTGCCTCGGCCTCTGCCCGGGCCAGCGGAGCGATCCGGAACGTGACATCCTTCAGCGCTTCCACATAGATCCCGCCAAGGCCGAACATCAACAGCGGACCGAACTGCGCGTCCCTTGCCATTCCCAGGATCACCTCCCGCCCGCCCGTCACCTGTTCCTGCACGAGCACGCCTTCAAGGTGCGCATGAGGGGCAGCGGTTGCGGCCTGCGTCATCACCTGGGCATAGGCGCGCAGCACCGCGTCTCGGTTGGTAAGCCCCAAACACACGCCGCCGACATCGCTCTTGTGGAGGATCTCCGGTGCAGCGATCTTCAGGACAACCGGATAGCCGATCCGCTCGGCTGCCTCGGCCGCTTCGGACGCACTCGTCGCCCGCACGCTCTTCGGGCCACGAAAGCCATAGGCCCCGATGACCTCCCGCGCTTCGGCCTCCCCGAGGGCGGCCGGTCCGCGATCCAGCAAGCGCTGCAACAGGCTCATGACCCGCCCGTGATCCACCAGCAACCGAATGGGTGCTATTGGGCGCTCGCGCCGCCCCTGATACCGGACCATGGCCTCAAGTGCCTTGACCGCCTCATCAGGGAAGGGGAAGTTGAGGAGACCAGCTCGTCGGAAGAGGAGGGTGGCCTCCCGTAGGCTGGCCTCGCCCATGAAGGCAGGGAGGATTGGCTTGCCCGAACTCCTGCCGACTTCCAGCACGGCCTGTGCGAACTTCTCCATGTCGGTCATCGCCTGAGGCGTGGCAAGGGCCAGAAGGCCATCTACGCCGGGGTCTGCAGCCACCGCTTCGAGCACGGCTCGATACCTGTCTGCGGTGGCATCGCCGATGACATCCACTGGATTGTGAAGAGAGGCGCTCGGCGGCAGCACTCGCCTAAGCGTGTTCACCGTCGGCTCTGAAAGGGTTGCCAGTCGCATGGCTCCGCCCGCACAGGCGTCCGCCGCGATGATTCCAGGGCCGCCCGCGTTTGTCACGATGGCGATCCGGTTGCCGGCAGGCAGCGGGAGGGAGGCAAAGACCACAGCGAGGTCGAACAGCTCACTGAGGCTCCTGGCTCTGATGACACCCGCTTGCTTGAACGCCGCCTCGTACGCCTCATCCGCCCCGACCAAGGCGCCGGTGTGAGAAGACGCGGCCCTGGCTCCGGCCTCTGTCGTCCCTGCCTTGAACAGCACCACCGGCTTTTTCCTTGCGGCAGCCTCAGCGACCGCAAGAAAACGCTGCCCATCCTCGACGGCTTCCAGGTAGCCGACTATCACTGTAGTATGGGGATCGTCCGCCAGGGCTTCGATGATATCGGACTCGCAGAGATCGGCTTTGTTCCCGAGGCTCACGAGGGCCGAAAACCCAACCTGGTGACCAATAGCCCAGTCGAGCGCTGCTGTGCACAAGGCTCCGGACTGCGAGACAAAGCCGATCCCGCCAGAGAGGGGCATTCCTTTGGCGAAGGTCGCATTGAGCTTGGCATCGGTTGAAATCAGCCCCACGCAATTCGGACCGAGGACCCTGATCCCGAGCTGCCGAACCCTTCTCTTCAGGGTCTCTTCCAGGATAGCCCCTTCTCCACCGATCTCCTTGAAACCGGCTGAGATCACGATCGCCGCCCCGACCCCTTGCGCCGCGCACGCCTCCAGGGCTGGCAGGACGGCAGAAGCAGGGAGCGCTACGACCGCGAGATCGATTGGAGCGCTGACCTCGGAAAGCGAAGGATACACCCGAAGTCCCATCAGCTCTGTGGCCTTCGGATTCACCGGGTAGACAGGGCCCTCGAACCCTCCCTTGACGATATTTTCGAGGACTCGATTGCCGACCTTGTCTGGATCGCGAGATGCGCCAATGACGGCAACGGCTCGTGGGGTGAACAACCGCTGGAGTGTCACGCCGGGCTTCATCCAGCCGGCACTAGCGACGCTCAACAAGCGACGTAACTCAGCTTCATTGCGAGGCCCTCGACTGGTGCAACCCTACAGCCGGACCGCAAGAAAAGACACTACGCACCCATTTCGCCCGAAAAGCTCCAGGGTCTCAGGAGCAATATGGATGCCAAGCCCTTGGCGATGGTGCAGAAGTCGATCTCGCCTATCTTGTTGATTTTGAAGGTTTTCACTGACATTACCCTGGAAGAGGCGTCAGGAGGGAATAGGAGAAGTGGGCGGGCTTGGGGCAGTCCCGCCTCAGCCAAGATCGGCAACGTGCCGTTAACTTATTGCCAATACAGGAGGAATGGATTGGTGGGACAAATTGGTCCCAT
>JBGPUH010000212.1:0-4809 GCA_041491025.1 Methylomirabilis sp. (SeqCode) | reverse complement strand
CTACGCCTGCCGAGATGGGTATGTGGCCATAGTGGCCGGCGACGATGAACAGTTCAAGGGTCTGTGTCGGGCGATGGGACGAGAGGACCTGCTGGCTGATCCTCGCTTCGCCACCAAGGCCGAGCGTGTAAGGGAGTCGCACGCCCCGTCACTGGACCAGTCGATCGGCTCCTGGGTCCGGGAGTTGACGCGGGCCGAAGTGGAGACCGCTGCGCGGAAGTATCGCTTTGCCGCGGCGGCCGTTGCCACAGCCAAGGACCACTATGATGACCCGCACCTGCGCGCGCGCGGCTCTGTCTGGGAGATGGAGGATCCGGTCTACGGGACCATGGTGGAGAATGGCCCTGCGCCGAAGCTCTCCGAGACGCCCATGCGATACAAGTGGGCAGCGAAGCCAGTCGGCTTCCACAACGAGTACGTCTTGGGCCGGCTGCTCGGGCTGAGCCCGGCTCAAATCGAGGAGCTGGAGAGGCAGCGGGTCATCGGCAAATGGGCCGATCGGCGCGGAGCCAAGCCCCCGGACGACTGGACACCCGGCCAAGGAGAGATTCGCTAGATTCCCTTAGCCCGGATTTTACGAACGGGCTTGAGACACCCTCACCTTCGCTCGACTGATGCTTCGGCAAAGCTCAGCAGGGCGCTCGTCGAAGGCTCCCTCAAGGAAGAGTCCAGCCTTAAATCCCCTCGCCCCCCGAAGGGGGGAGAGGGCGTGGGTGAGGGGGGGTTGGGGCAGGGTGAAGGGTGCATGTGCGACTATCACCCCGTCTGAGGCAAACTATATCGCGTTACCTCCGATGAGCAGCGACATGACCGATCAACCATGGGAAGAGTGGATCAGGCAGGAAACCGATCCGCGCAGCGCCTTCGCGAAACCCGAAGCGCTGGACGACCTCCTCATTGTGGATGTGAGCCGTGAGAGCGCCGCCGGCATCGTCTGCACGGCCTTCTTGGCGGAGCTTGGGGCAGAGGTCATGAAGGTGGAACCACCGGGGGGCGACCCGGCCCGCAACTGGGGACCGCCCGGGTTCACTCACCGTGGCGAGGGATTGGCCTATCTCGCCGAGGGCCGCAACAAATACTATATTACGCTCAATCTGGAATTGGCGGAGGGGCGCGAGGCGTTCATGCAGCTTGCCCGGCGGGCCGATGTCGTCATTGAGGCCTTCACACCAGGCCAGATGGACGTCTGGGGAATCGGATACCGCCAGCTCTCCGTGGAGAACCCCGGCCTCATCTATGTGGCGCTTTCGGCGTACGGCCATTATGGCCCCCGCGCCGCTGAAGGCATACCGGAATATGATCTCACCAGCCAGGTGGCATCCGGCCTGACCTTTATCACGGGCGAACCCGGCAACGATGACGCTGGTCCGGCGGGCGTTCCGACCAAAGCCGGACCGTGGCTGGCCGGGTACGCCGGCGGCGCCTGGGCGGCCTTCGCGCTGCTGGGCGCCTTGCACTACCGGCATGAGACTGGGCGGGGCCAGATGGTGGATGTGACACCCGCGGAGGGATTGATGCGATACCTCGAGTATACTCTCCTCTGGTATCATGTGGACGGGAGGGTCCGGGAGCGGATCGGCTATTACGACTTCGCCGTGTTCCCGTACACCTTTGTCAGGGTGAAGGATGGATGGGCCTACATCGCCGGGTACACCGATCCCAACTTCGGCGCGATCTGCCGGATCATGGGACGGCCCGAGCTGGCCCAGGACCCGCGATTTGCCACGACGTCAGCGCGAGTGAAGCCGGAACACGAGCAGCTTCTGCGCGAAGAGATCGAACGCTGGTCCATCCATCTGACCTCGGACGAGATCCTGGAGAAGGTCATGGCTGATCCGGGCCCGGGGGTGGTGGTGTTCGGCAGGATGGAATCGCCGATGGAGGTCCTATCGCGGGAGAACTGGTGGGAGCGGGGGTGCTTCGAAAAATTCTCCGACCCGGTCTACGGGGAGCTGACCCTGCAGATGCCGGTGTGGCGAATGACGGGAACTCCCCCTCGGGTCCGCTGGGCCTGCCGCCCCGCCGGCTATCACAATAGCTACGTCTACCAGAAGTATCTCGGCTGGGGCCCCAGCCACCTCGCCGCGCTCCACGCCCGCGGCATCCTGTAACCCGCCGTTCCCGCAGAATCCCCAAAACAGGGTTCAAATCCAGATTTCCGCAGAGCCCCTCAGTACCCTCTCATCCCTCTTGTATCGAGATTCGCTATCTAACGGCCTGGCGCTCAGCCGCGGCGCGCATGATCCTCGGCGCTGTCGGCTGCAGCGCCCTGTTGGGCATCGGGTTGAGCAGGCCCCGAGTGCTTCTCCGCCTCATCGGTCAGCCGGTCATAGAGTTCCGAGCTGATTCCGATAGGATCTCGATAGATCTCACCGCCGGAGAACTGAAGAACTCCAAAACCCTTGCGCTGGAACACCCTGCTGCGGCGCCTATCGTAGTCGAAGGCCTTCCTGTTGTCGTGATGGGCGTAGCTGTCGCACTCCACGATTAATCGGCAATCGCGATGTGCGGGAATCCAGCACAGAATGTCTGCGCGAGCCGCCCGACCCTCCGAGAAGAGCGCCGGGAAAGTGGCTTGAGGGGTTAGATGGAGTGCGTTCTCCAAGGGGAAGAAGTGGTAGCACCAGAGCATGTGGAAGTTGAGATCTCGCTCCCAGTCATCCATACGCCGACGCTGGAATGCGTCCTCGAGGTCATCGAGAAGTGCACTTGGGGACATGTCGCCGCCCTGGTCAGCTCGGAGCTTGGCGGCTTCGTGAAGCCGCTGAATACCATCTCTCAGCTCGTCCATGTTGCGTTCGGCATCGCGCATCGGCCGCGTGACTACCAATCCCATCGGGTCGTGACTTCTGATTGAGTTCATGACGAGGGACGAGAGAAGGATGCGTTCAATGGGCGACTCGGCACAGCCGCCGATGATGGCCAACTCACGCGACACATGAGCTTTCGCAGCCTGACAGTACCACTCCCGAAAGGTCGGATCCTCGTTCTCTTCTGACATCTCCCGCTGCATGTTCGCCAAGAAAGCGCTTGCAAGTTCGACCGCCTTGTCTTGGTGGTTCAGATACTCGCAGAGAGTTCGGTTGTCGTATTGCATCTCGCCCCCAGGTACCTGGTGACGTTCCCGATGCCTAACGCGCACGCTCAACGGCCGGAGTGCGAGCAACGCGAGCACCCGGCCCGCTGGAGCGTGATGTTGGGCAAGGCATGCGAGTCCAGTCCCTCAAGTCTTTGGGTACCTCTCCAACGCTACCCGGTAGATCTGCTCGATGAAGGCCTTGATCCTCTCCAGCACGACCTGGGCGAGGCGCAGATCAGCCCGAAGGTAGTCCCCATCGGATAACAGCAGCCTGTGGCGTTGCGCGAAGGCTTCTACGGCCGAATGGCCTTGGAAGTCCGGCAGCCAGCCCCCGCTGTGGACGAGACAGTTTCGGACCTCAACCACGCCTTTCAAATCGTCCCACTCCGCGTCAGTTAGACGCAGCGGGAGGAGGGCGATCTTTTCGCAGTATTTGCGGAAGCGTTCCAGCCAGGCGCCGGAGAGATCGCGAGCGCCGAGTGGGGACGAGCACGCCTCCCGCAGCACGTCTGTGAATGCACGCGACTCCCGCTCAAGAAAGGAGACGACGGCCGTTATGACCGACGCATAGAGAATCTCCGGGAAAGTGTCGGCAAAGGCCCCGGAGCGATCTATGCCAAACCGGTCGTAGCTGCCTGCAAGGCGCCTGGCGGTCTTCCGGAGAAACTCATCTACGACCGTGAGGAACTGCTCAAGGTCCTCAAGCGTCATGTCGGCATCGACGCAGTTGCCGAAGAAGTTCATACCGGGGTCAATTCCTGGCATTCGGCCCTCAGACATGCTGCCCAACGGCTCCCCGCTCAGTTGCCTGCTGCGGGCGGGAGCAAAACCCGCGACAAGAGAAGGATCAGCGACGCCCGCGTGCAGGTCAATTGCAGTGGTTGGTCGCATTTTCAGGCAGGCGTCTTTTCGATAAGGTCGAGAGCGCCCTGAAGGTCCTCCCGCGTAACGATCAATTCACACAGCTTGCGCGGCTGATCATCAGCGCCCCGGGTCATTACCCAAAGCGTGATATACTCGCCCTCTGAACACTTGGCTGAACCTTGCGTCGAGAACTGAATCCAACGCTCGGAGACCATGCAAGGGACGGCGAAGTCACCCAGCTTCTTCTTGACCCGCTTGTGCCAGTTGTTAGCCACGTTTGCGACCTAACGTCGGCGTTCAGGGGCGCGTCGCCTGCGACGCGTCGCCTGCAACGCGTGGTTCGGCATCTGCGCCGCTAAATCTACGTTCCAATAAGGTTCCAACGAGCCAAACAAGAGCAGCTGGAACTATCCAAATCATGATTATCGATATATACAGCAGCAAAGTATCTTCGATGATCCTTAGGTTGACTGAGGCAGTGGGCCCAAATGTACCTACCGAAATCAAGACGAAACCAAGCAGGATCTCCAGCAACACGATGAAGAAGGAATTCCCGTGTTCCCTCAAATGCCGATAAGAGTCAGTGATCCCGCCTTTAGCCTTATCACGGCTCGCGGTGAGGGATTGATAGAAGGCGAACATTGCTTCGCTCTTTAACAATGCTAGAACAACGACGAGATACTGTAGCCAAACGATGAACGCAAACAAGTATGTCGCTATCGTAGGAGTCAATCCCAAAGTTAGTTGAACTTCGCGAAGCCAGCTCCCGGCCATGAGGTTACGCAGCTTGAGATCCACCCAGGTTCACCTCACCTCGCAGGTCGGCTTGAAGGGCGGTCCGCAGGAGCGGCAGTGCCCGGAACCCT
>JBGPUH010000211.1:0-4820 GCA_041491025.1 Methylomirabilis sp. (SeqCode) | reverse complement strand
GGCCTTTCCGGACGTAGGTGCCGCTGTCGAGGGTGCTGACATGGTCGTCCTCGCCGTCCCGGTTGGTGCAATTCCCTCCACCATCGAGAAGATCGTCCCGCACTTGGCTCCGGGCGCAGTGGTGACCGACGTCGGGAGCGTAAAGGGGACGGTAGCGGCCGCGATGGAGCGACTGCTGCCAGGTGGGAACGCTATCCCGGGCCACCCGATTGCAGGACGGGAGCGGTCTGGACCTCGCGCGGCATCCGCTGAGCTGTTTGTCGGCGCAAAGTGCGTCTTGACCCCGAGCGGCTCAACTGATCCCGGTGCTCTTGAGCGGGTTCGCGGGCTGTGGAGAGCGATTGGATCGGACGTGTTCGAGATGAGCCCGGAGCGGCATGACGAGATCTTCGCCGCCGTCAGCCACCTGCCCCACATCGTCGCCTACGCGCTGATGGGCGCTATCCTCGATCTGGCCGACGATGGCAAGGATCTGCATGAATTTGCGGCAGGCGGCCTGAGGGATTTCACGCGGGTGGCCATGAGCCATCCGGTCATGTGGCGAGACATCTGTCTGGCAAACCGCCAAAAGATCCTGGAGATGATCGGGCGATTTCAGGTCGCCCTTGACCACTTGGCGGCGATGATCCGCACCGGAGACGGCGAGGGGCTCCACCGGCAGTTCGCGAGGGCGCGCGCTGGACGAGAGGCGGTCGAGAGTCGTAAAGGAGCGGGTGCCCGCACGTGCACCGGTGAGTGAGGGGCGGGAACGGGCGCTGTTGGTGGGGCTACGCCGGAAGCGCAGCCCGCGCTGGGAGGCCGAAGAATCGCTGGTCGAGCTGGGCCGTCTGGCAGAATCGGCCGGGGCCCTTGTGGCCGGGACGATCTTGCAGGAGCGAGACGCGCCGGATCCGCGCTATCTGATCGGGAAGGGAAAGGCGCAAGAGATTAAGGAACAGTGGGGCGGCAAGATCGATCTGCTTGTGGTGGACGAAGAGCTGTCGGGCTCGCAGCAGCGAAGCCTGGAGGAGCTGACCGGGTGCAAGATCGTCGATCGTCCGTCGTTGATCCTGGATATCTTCGCTCAGCGAGCGAAGAGCCGGGAAGGCAAGCTCCAGGTGGAGCTGGCCCAGCTCGATTACCTTCTCCCCCGACTGGTCGGTCGGGGAATCGACCTCTCGCGCCTGGGGGGCGGCATCGGGACCCGGGGCCCAGGCGAGACCCAGTTAGAGACCGATCGTCGCGCCATCCGCCGTCGCATGGCCAAGGTCCGAGACGAGCTGGCGAAGGTCCGCCGTCATCGAGCACTGCTGAGGCGGCCTCGACGACGTCACGCCATCCCGATCGTGGCCTTGGTCGGGTACACCAATGCGGGCAAATCAACGCTCTTCAACGCCCTCACTCACTCACACGTTCGCACGGACGACGCCCTCTTCGTGACCCTTGACCCCATCCTTCGACGGGTGACCACCCCCGACGGATTCACGTTTCTGCTCTCCGATACGGTTGGGTTCATTCGGCGACTTCCCCTGGAATTGGTGGCGGCGTTCAAGGCAACCCTGGAGGAGCTCCACGAGGCCGATCTCCTGCTGCATTTGATCGATGCGAGCCATCCCCAGATTCTGGAGCAGAAAGAGACCGTAGATGCGATCCTCGGAGAGCTCGGCCTCTCCGCCAAGCCGATTGTTGAGGTCTTCAACAAGGTCGATCTCCTGCCCGGCGGAGTCGAGCGAGGGTCCTTTGACGGCGATGGCACAGCACAACGCGTGGCCGTTTCCGCCCTTACAGGGTATGGCCTCGACCGACTGCGCAAGGTGGTGCGGCAGGTACTCGAGGCTGTGCGTGGCCAGGAGCAGGGCCGAGCCCCGGCTCGTCGCATCCGCGCCCAAGGGGAAGACCTGTCACCGGAAATGGCAGGGGAGACACTCGATCTGGACGGAGGTTCTGACGTCGATCGGGCCCGTTCTGGAGCGGGTGGGCCATTGGTCTGTCGATGGTAAACCTCGCCAATGGCCTCACGATCCTCAGGATCTTGATGGCTCCGCTGATCTCCATCCTGCTGGTCTACAGGTTCTGGAGGCTAGGCTTGGCGATGTTTCTGCTGGCGGGACTTACCGATGCACTGGACGGATTCTTCGCCCGTTCAAGAGCCCAGCGCACAGAGCTGGGGATGATCCTCGATCCGCTGGCGGACAAGCTGCTGCTCTTTGCCACATTTATGACCCTGGTCAACCTGCACCAGATTCCCCGCTGGCTCTTCATTATTGTCATCAGCAGGGACCTAATTTTGATCGGCGGTTTCTTGCTCCTCTACATCACCGCCGGAAAGACGACGGTCTCCGTGTCACTAATGGGCAAGCTGACAACCGGATTGCAACTGGCAACGGTGCTGGGAACGATGCTCAGGAATGTGACAGGCGGGGTGGAGCCGTACTTGCCAGTTCTCATCTATATTACGACAGCGGTGACGATCTTCTCCGGACTCGAGTACGTCCTGCGCGGCACAAAGTTGCTCAGCGCGTGAAGGGGGATCTGGGTGTCCAGGGGAGCAAGGCAAGCCGACGGCGAAGGCCTGGTAGCACCACCGTCGCCTGAATTGCCTCGATCACTTGGAGATCAGTAAGGGCCCCTTCGGGGTAGTCTACGAACGCCTGACCGGTCTCCAGCTCCACGCGAGCTGCTGTGACGCCCTCGAGCCCCTCCAGGGCTCTTCTTACCCGATCTGCTCAAAGGCCACAGAGCATTCCCTTTACTTCGAGGATCTTCCGCCGGCGTTGTTTCGCAGGCCCATGGGGGCGATCAGAGAGGATCCGTGCTTCCGGCTTGACAAAAAGATTCCGTGGTTTCATCGTGGGCGCTCTCGAAAGGATGGCGTCTCGGGCCAAGTCCTTCAATGAGAGCCTATCTCCATTCCCTCTTCCGGGCAAGCCGAAACTAATGACAATAACCGATGCCACGCGAAAAGCGACTGAGCGCTCAGAGGGCTGATCCATGACTTCCCTTCCTTTGGTGGCGATCGTCGGGCGTCCCAATGTGGGGAAATCGACACTCTTCAATCGGCTCGTGGGCGGGCGAAAGGCGATTGTCCACGACGAGCCTGGCGTCACCAGGGACCGGCTTTACGCGGCGACCGAATGGAAAGGCCGCGCATTCATCCTTGGTGACACCGGAGGTTTTGAGCCCGATGCCAAAACGGGTCTCCCTGCCCTGGTGGCCGCACAGGTGCAGCACGCCGTCCGGGAGGCCGCGCTGATCCTCTTCGTGGTCGATGCGCGCGAGGGAGTGTCGCCCCTGGATCTGGAGATTGCTCGGCTACTTCGGCGACAAACCCGGTCGCGCATCTTCGTGGTGCCGAACAAGGTCGATCAGCCGGCACAGGAGGGCCGGACGTCTGAGTTCTTTCGCCTGGGATTTCCAGAGATCGTTCCAGTATCGGCCGAGCACGGACTGGGGGTTGCGGAGCTGGCCGACCTGATCGTCGACACGCTGCCGCCCGCGGCTGCGGAATCGGAGAAAACAGCCATCCGAGTGGCTGTGGTGGGTCGACCGAACGTGGGCAAATCCTCGCTGGTCAACGGGATTCTCGGGCAGGATCGGGTGCTCGTGAGCGAGCAGCCGGGCACCACGAGGGACGTGATCGACACCCCGTTCACCTACAAGGATACGAACTACGTTCTGATCGACACCGCCGGTCTCAGGTCACGCAGCAAGGTCCAGTGGCCGTTGGAGCGATTCAGCGTGCTCAGGACGCTGCGGGCTGTCGAACGGTCCGACGTGGCCCTCATCCTCTTGGATGGGCCCCTGGGGGTCACGGAGCAGGATGCCAAGATCGCCGACTACGTGCAGGACGCCGGATGTGGAGCGGTCGTCGTCGCCAACAAGTGGGATCTGATGCCACGCGGCGCAGACGCCAAGCAGCAGCTCACGCTCCAGATCCGTGAGCGTCTGAGACACCTGGACTACGCCCCTATCGCGTTTATCTCCGCACTCACCGGCTTCCAGGTCCCGACGCTCTTCTCCCTGATGAACGCCGTCGCGCACGCCAGATCCCGCCGGATTCCGACCCCTCAGATCAACACCCTCATCGGTGAGGCCGTCCGTAGGCATCCCCCACCCTCGCAGGGGAAGCGGCCGGTCCGATTCCACTACGCCACGCAGGCCGCTGGGCCACCCCCGACCTTTCTGCTCTTTGTGAGCGATCCTCGCCGTGTGCTGGTTCCGTACCGACGCTATCTGGTCAATCAACTCAGAGAGGCGTACGGGTTTGTCGGGACACCTATCCGTTTGGTCCTAAAAGGAAAGCGGACGTAACCGTCGAGATTGCCACACACCGCCGACCTGTGCGGTTTTTGACGTCCTGGCATGCTGCCCTCCCCATCCTCACTTCTGACCGGTGTTGCGCGTGTTGGGCCGGAAGCAGATGCATAAGAGGCGGCCAGGAAGGAGGTCAGGTATCTTGCGATAGACCAACCGCCTTCGAGTGTCCTCACGGTTCGGTAACAACCACCTTACAACGCGGGGGAGAGAAGCGAGTGAGGTCCCTATTTGATATAGATCATGGACATTCTTGATTTCAATCATAGAAACGTATTGATGTTTGTAATAGCCTACAACATAGCTCCGCTTACCTGTTTATCGGCTGCGACCGGACGCTTGGAGAGGAGAACTATTGCTTGACAGTTGTCCGCCGTCCATGCTAGCTTGCGCGCATCTGGCAGCGGAGAACTCTGATTACTGCTTTGTAGGGTGGGCGGCTCTAAAGCCCCACGGCCTTATACCGAATGCGCCGCATGTGTGGTTGGCATACCTCGGGGCTATCCAGTGCCGCACAAACCATGGTG
>JBGPUH010000210.1:0-4828 GCA_041491025.1 Methylomirabilis sp. (SeqCode) | reverse complement strand
GGCCCGCGCCGTCGGACTGAGTACCAGTCACCTCCGCCGGTGTTTCAAGGCCGCCTTTGGCCTGACGCCGATGGAATACCTGGAGCGGGCGAGGATGGAGGAAGCCGTCCAACTCATGAAGGACGGAGCGCTCTCCATCAAGGAAGTGGCCAGAAAGGTCGGGTATCGTGACGCGAACAACTTCTCCACAGCCTTTAAGCGCTTCTACGGTAGCCCTCCTCAGTCACATCGTGGAGCTCTCCCCTCGTCGTAACCACTCCTGAAATCGCTAAAACATCCCGCAGACCCTGATACACCCCCGTATTCTACACTAGCCGCGACTGAAGACTCGTGGGTCAAGTAGGGCTTGCTGCTCGACATTCGAGCTCCAATCCTGTAGAGTGAATCGGAGCCCCCGGGGGGGGTGCCCAAACTCCGAGTGAGCCTCCAAGTGACTCATCACCGCCACCACCACACCTCAGACGGGAGCCCCCATGGCGCTGAAGGTGGTCAAGAGCAAGATTGCCCAAGTCGAAATCTGGACGGAGCGGTACCGCATCCTGGGGAGCCTCCACATCCCCCAGCGGGGGAGCTACAAAGGGCGCCTCTCCGATCTGCTGAACAAGGAGGACACCCCCTTCCTGGCCTTGACCGACGTGACCCTCTGCTCCCTCATCGCGGGAGATGTCGTGTGGCAAGGGGAATTCTTGGCCGTCAACAAGGGCTCCATCGTCCTGGTCCAGGCGATCAAGGAGTGAGAGAGGGCCACCCCCTACGCGGGCAGAGCGAGCCACTCCTAACCCTCGCTCCCCCCTGCCATCGAACGCGAAAGTGACACAGGGATTCAAGCCGATCGATTATATGCGGGATGAGTACGAAGTAGACAAATGAAAGCTATCGTGTATATGAAACGCAGGTACGCATAACAAGCCAATCCAGCGCCGCCACGGGGTATTCGCATTTCCAGCCGTATTGCTCCGCGCCGGGTAAACCGGTATCCGGAACTAAATTGCACGCAACCCTCGCCCGCCGATCGGCAGTGAGTAGTGGCCTAACGGGGGCCTTGGCCGCATCCACCACCACGGCAAGCCTTACCCTCCCGACGAACCAGCCGAACGTGATGAGCGCGTCAGCGACGTTCACGCTCGCCGCCCTCCCTGGCGTCGGCCCGCTGTTGGCGCAGGGCGAAGAGGTGGAGCGGGTGCGCGTGGCGGCGGCCTTGGGCGGGTCATCGCACGTTACATACGTCACGAAATCCGGCCACGAGGTGCCGGCCTACGCGTCAAAGCATTCCCGTTGATCCCGGTGCAGCGAACTGGACCAGAATTTGTCCAAGATTAGTGACAAATTCTGTCAGAATCCAATCGGACCGATGCGACGGAATTCGAGAAGGCGATCGAACGATGCGCAGCGGTGCATGACCAAGCGACTCATTGCCTACCGTACGTCGCGTGGCATGGACTGTGCTCCTAGCCCCGTCTTAAACCTCTCCTGATTTCCTTTGTCGAATAGACTAAACGCCTGACTTCCCTTTCACCCAACTGCGGGGTTGTATACCCCTGGCTGCTGCAAGGAGGTCGATCGTGAAGCACCGTCGGTGGTTTCTGCTGTTCCTGCCTCTTGTCGCACTTTCCCCGTTTCTATCTTTGCGCACCGTGACGGCCCAAGTTGCGCCCCAGTTCGGCGATCCGGTTCCCGGCCTGCCGGATGAGCTCTTGGCTGCGTTTGCATTCGGCAAGGAGAAATTCGTCAAGGAGGAGAAGCCCGAGACCGGGCTGGGCCCTGTGTACAACGGGAAGAGTTGCGTGGAGTGCCACTCCAACCCGGCTCCCGGCGGGTCGGGGATCTCCCTCGATAATCGGGCGACCCGGTTCGCCAGAAACGTGGAGGGTGAACCGTTCGATCCGCTGTTGAACCTCGGCGGGCCTAACCTGCAGAAGTCCAGCGTGGCGGATGAGCTGCCGCCGGGAAGCTGTAACCTTGCAGCCGAGGTGGTCCCGCCCGAAGCGAACGTGACCGGGAAGCGACAGCCGCCGCCACTGTTCGGACTGGGCCTGATCCAGGCGATCCCCGATTCGACCATCCTCGCCAACGCTGATCCCACCGACGCGAACGGCGACGGGATCGCCGGGCGGCCCAACATCAGCAACGGGGTGATCGGCCGGTTCGGGTGGAAGGCGGCCGTCCCGACCATTACGAACTTCGTCGGCTTGGCCATGGTGAACGAGCTGGGCGTGACGAATTACCTCTTCCCGAATGAGATGTCGCCGCAAGGGAAGCCGATCCCTCCAGGCTGTAAAATCACGAGCGATCCGGAAGACCACGACGCCTCGCGCATCTCCACGCTGATGTTCTATACCACGTACCTCGCCCCCCCGCCCCGAGGGCCGATCACCCCTGCTGTCCTCCGAGGGGAGACGGTATTCACTCAGACCGGCTGCGCGCTCTGCCATACCCCCTCCATGAAGACCGGACCCGATGCCATCGAGGCGCTGAACGAGAAGGAGGTTCCGCTCTTCTCCGACCTCCTGACCCACTATATGGGCGGGGCGCTCGACGACCATATCCCCGAAGGGGCAGTTGGCGGAGGCCGATGGCGGACGGCTCCCCTGTGGGGGCTTCGCGTTCGGAAATTCTTCCTGCACGATGGCCGGGCCTCCGACCTGGTCATGGCGATCCGCATGCACGCGGGAGAGGCGAAAGAGATACGAGACAGGGTCCTCACGCTGACGCCCCAGCAAAGGGCGGACCTGATCGCCTTCCTGCAATCACTCTAGCCGCGGTGGATGCGACGGGCAACTGAAGAAAGGAGGTGATTGCCGGCGATTTGCATAGACACACGATCTTCGCGTAAGGAAGGTTCATAGGATGGGCGAGCGGGGGGGCACACCCCCCGCTCCTCTTTTCTACGCTCGACCCTCCCGCTCCACCCTCCAAAGCGATCCCCGGCCCGCCGGTGAATTTCTTGACATTCCGAGAACCGTGTGAGATGGTGGGTTTCCGTGAGGGATCGCGGTCGTCCCGGTGACAACAGCAACGCTGCCAACCCCGCAATCTGGCAGTCGCCTTATCGAGCGCAACACTCTCCCAGAGCCCATTCGGCCTGGGAGGGGGTTGCGTTTTTTGTTGAGGCGCAGCAGACTCGCTCATTGTCGCCATCTCGAGCACGCGATCGATTGGCCATACCAGGTCTTGGGTGCTCCTCTGCAGTGCCGTTGTTGGATCGGCGCGCACCCTTGGGCGCGTACGTTCCTACTGCCCGGAGAGATTCGTTGCCCTCAAGAGAGGAGGTGATGAGATCACGGGTTGAACATGGCGAATTATTCTGAGCCCCTGAGGCTGTGAAAGCGAGAGAGCGACGTGTCACGGAGGTGGCGTCCACCTTGATGGCAGTTGATTCCAATCAAAGGAGGGAACGGAGATGACACGGTTTATGAGGGTGATGGCAGCGGTTCTTCCCATTGTCGGTCTGGCGGTGTTGATCAGCGGGCTCACGCCTGGCACGGCGTCCGCCGCGGACATCAATCTTACACAGATGATCGATGTGTTCGTCGCCGCCCAAGCCCGGGCCACCGCGATCAACGTCCCGATGGACATCGCAATCGTCGATCGGGGCGGCAGGCTGAAGGGCTTCGCCAGGATGGATGGGGCCTGGATAGGCAGCATCGACATCGCCCAGGCGAAGGCGTTTTCGGCAACCGCTTTCTGCAACGACAACGCCACTCCGGCCTGCGTCAATACGCTACAGTTGCAGCCGCTGGTGCAACCTGGGGGGCCACTCTTCGGCCTGCAAAGCACCAACCGTAAGGATGGGATCGTGGCCTTTCCCGGTGGCGTGACCCTCTGCTTGAATGGGGTGCCGATCGGCGCCATCGGGGTGAGCGGAGGGAGCATCACGCAGGACCAGGACGTGGCCAGGACCGCCGCCGCGACCACGGGACTCCTGTGCGCGGGTCAGTAGACCAGTCGGCGTAAGCGACACGTTCAACCAGAGGCGGGGAGCGTCAGCTTCCTGCCTTTGGTGTTTCTGCGGACATCTCGGACGGGAACAGGCATTTGAAAGGCCATGAAAGCGGGTTCGGCGGTCGGCGGAATCCCCTTGACAATGATCGCAAGCCTGGGCTACAAACACCCCATACTGAAGCCACCGCTCAAGGTCTATGGCGCGCCGATCAGTGACCAGGACGTGAAGACGATCGTGAAGTACCTGGCCTCGGCCTACGGCCCGACCCCCTAGGCTGAAGGCCGGCGAAGGGCACACCGGTTTTGGATATGGCACTGACCGGCGCTCGAACGGCCGGCATCATGACAGGAGGAGAAGGTGGGAGTCGCGACTGCAACGGTTCAGATGCATCACCGGGTAAGCAGCTTCCTGGGTGAGCCTCGAAAGATGCTGATCGGCGGAAAATGGGTCGAGGCCGCCTCGGGCAAGACGTTTGCCACATTTGATCCTGCCACGGGCGAGGTTTTGGCCCATGTGGCCGAGGGTGAGGGCGAGGACATTGACCGGGCCGTGAAGGCCGCGCGCAAAGCGTTCGAGGCGGGAGCCTGGCGGAGGATGAGCCCGTCTGAGCGGGGACGGGTAATCTGGAAGCTGGCCGATCTCCTGGAGGCCCACACCGAGGAGTTCGCGCAACTCGAGACATTGGACAACGGAAAGCCGATCACAGTCTCGCGCGCCGCGGACGTCCCGCTCTCGGTGGACCTATTCCGGTACATGGCGGGGTGGGCGACGAAGATCGAAGGGAACACGATCCCCATCTCAGTGCCGTACACGCCCGGCGCGCGATACCTGGCGTACACGCTGCGCGAGCCCGTGGGCGTGGTCGGCCAGATCATCCCGTGGAAT
>JBGPUH010000209.1:0-4836 GCA_041491025.1 Methylomirabilis sp. (SeqCode) | reverse complement strand
GGCCGCCACATGATCGCGAGCACCGGGTAATCACATTGTGCTCGAGCCATGACGCAGCCTCCGGGCGAGCCAGGCGAGTGTCACCAAGAGGCTGAGGAGAGCGACCGTCATCTGAGCAGGTGGATAATCGTAGTGGTTGGCAATCACGAACGCGATGGCGCCCGTCCCCACAGCGACAACCGGCGCCACAAGAAACATGGGGCGAACCTCCCGGCAGACATGCTTGGCGGCGAGGGCAGGCAGGACCAAACACCCAAACGTATACAGCATGCCGGAGGACCTGATGCTGAGCCCCACAGCAAGACCGAGCGCAGCAGAGGTAAGCGCTCCCCAGCGGGCAATTCTCATTCCCACTGCGGCGCCCATCACAGGGTCCATGGCGAAGAGAAGGACGCGCCGATGCAGAGCGCAGAGAGCAAGGGCGGCCAACCCAGCAAGTATGCCAAAGGTCCAGACGTCGACTCTCGTGGCACCGATGATGCTGGAGGAAAGTAGCCGATGGATCTCCTCGAGCCCGTGCGGGCTCCTGGAAACGATCAGGATGGAGAGGCTGGCCGACCCAAGGAACACCCAGCCCGTGATTGCCTCGTGGCTCTCTCCCGTCCCTTCGCCTCCGCGTGCGGTAATCAGGGCCGCGATCACCGAGAACGCCACGGCCATGATGGACAGGAATTCATCTGACCGGAACCAGAGGCGAAGGTCCGCACCTGCCCAGGCACCGATCCACATCGCCAAGGCGATCCCAAGAGTTGACGCCTGCGACACGGCCGCGCCGATGAAGATCTGGTCTCTGGCCACGACCAGCACGCCGACGAGTGAGAGAAGAAGACCTATCAGCCATCCGGCGAGATAGGTGTTGTGAAAGAGCGCCCAGGAGGAGATGAAGTTCTCGATCATGGGTTTCCTTCCGCAGGGACAACCCGGACCGTGACCGAGCCAGACATATTATAGTGGACCTCAACAGGAGTTCCGTATACGCGTTCAAGGGTATCCCGGTCCAGCATTTTTTCGCGCGTTCCTGATTCGAGAGTTCCCGAGTGAAACAGGGCAATGTCTGTCGCGTAGCGTGCCGCGATGGCGACATCGTGTGTGACGAAGAGCAGGGTCAAGTTCTCTCCCTGGTTCAGCTTGGCGAGAAGTCGCAGGAACATGTCCTCCGTCGAGAGGTCGAGTCCATTGGTCGGCTCGTCGAGGATCAGGAGGCTGGGGTATCGCACGAGAGCCCGGGCGACCAGAGCACGCTGACGTTGGCCGCCGGAAAGGGACCAGTAGTCCCGTCTCGCCATTCCTTCTAGCCCCACCCTGGCGAGCGCCCGCTCCAGGCGCTCGGTCTGTTCCTTCGTAGTTGCTTGAATGCCAACCAACCCCAGCAAGACAAATTCCCGGACCGTAGTCGGGAGCGTCGGGTTGAGATCGCACCGCTGCGGAACGAAACCGATTCGCTCCCGACGCGCGAGATTCTCGTGGAGCCATAGTTGGCCGGCCCGAGGGCGAAGGATCCCCAGGATGGCCCGAATAAGGGTCGTCTTCCCGGAGCCATTCGGTCCCAGGAAGAAGCAGAACTCCCCCTGCCGCACTTCAAGATTGACGTTCTCCAGGACGACCCGGCCGCCATAAGCCAAAGACAGTCCGGTCGCTTTCAGGACAATTTCGGTCTTCTCCATGCTCCTCCTGGTCCAGGCTGGAGGCCAGCCGAGTGACAGCCCGGCGCTCCCGATATCCGGTTGTGGAACAGAGTGGGTCAGGGAGGCGCGATCCTCGCCTTAGCCCCCTAATGCTGCCGCAAGTTGACTCACATTGTAGTCGAACATGGCGAGGTAGTTATCGGTGCCTTCCCTTGCGCCTACCTGATGCGCTAAATTGACGACCTTGGCGCCGGTGTTCTGCGAGATGAATCGCGCATGGCGAGGGTCGTAGTAGGAAGCCGCCAGGACAACCTTCACCCCTTCGGCCTTCATCCTCTCCACCAGCTTGCGAAGGTGACTGGTTGTTGGAGGGATCCCCGGCTTGGGCTCCATGTGACCGATCACCTCGATCCCGAAGCGGCGAGCAAAGTAGGGCCACATATTGTGGTCATCCACCGCCTTGGCGCCACGATAGGGTAACATCAAACGCAGCGATCCGCCAAGTAGCGACTCCTCCTTCTGCTCCTTCAGAAAGGTACCCAGCCTGCCCCGCTCAAAGAGAATGGCCAGTTTTTCGGCATCGTACTTCTTCGCAAGTTTCTCGCCGACCAGGGCTGCGCCCACCCGCTGGCTGAAAGAGGCGTAGTGATCCTCGAAGTACTGCTTCTTGTCCGGTCGCAGCTCGATCAATTTGTCCCTGATCAGTCGGGCCACCTTGAGACCATTCAAGGGGTCGAGGAGATAGTGCGGATTTCCCAGAGGGTGGACGTCTCCCATGGAACGGTCCACCGGTCCGGTGGGAACCTCCAGGGGCGATATGATCCTGGAGGCGTCGAGGTAGCCGGGCGCACCGGGCAAGATTGCACCGTTCCTGGCGTTCTGTAGCAGTACGGGCGCCCAGCCGATTTCCAAATCCATGCCCACCTGGATGTAGAGGTGGCACTGGCTCAACACCTTGATAAAGCTGGGCTTGGCCTCGACGAAGTGTGCATCTTCCGTCCCCTTGGCAAACACTGTGACCGAGACCTGGTCACCACCCACCTCGTGAGTGAGACTGCCGAGTTCGGGAACCGTCGCGCAGACCAGAATCGGCGTCGCGCCCTCCTGAGCAGAGACGGTGGGGGTGACGAGCCCCATGGGTACCAGCAAGAACGCCAACACCGCCATCCTGCAACTTCGGCCCGTTATGTGTAACATCCGAGTCTCCTTTCGTTTAGTACTTGTGAGCAGGGTGAGCGCCGTAGAGGAATTCAACTCCCAGCCAAACAGAATGGGCGTCCTTGTGTTCGAGGTGCTCCGCCCGATCGTAGTTGTACTGGAGGCGAATCCGCGAAAACTCGGACGGATGCCAGACGAGGATGGGCGAGATGCGGTGCCGGTCGTCACGGAATGGATCGGCATCCCTTCCACTTACGCTCTCTCCGCTTCCGCTGGCATACTCATAGCGGAGCCCGCCGGCCCAGCCATATTGGAATCCGTATAACGCCTGGGTGTAGAATCCCCAGTCGCGGAGGGTCTCCCGCGGCAAATTGATAATCCTGTCTGGGTTGCTGTCATCAAAAAAGCGGTCCGCCGTATAGTCCCGCGCCATGACCTCAGACTGCCACAGGAAGAACGGCCACCCTCGGAAGTTGTTGGCGGGGCGCCATCTCAGCTTGAGATCCGCGCCGTAGATGCGCGTATCGCCGTCTGGACCCGTCGTGTTGGGGCCGAAGAGTCCCGAGACGCCGAGCTTGGTGCTCACCGTGTCGCTGAGATTCCAGAAGTTCTCCCAGCGGACAGAGTACAAGAGGTCTTTTAGGCTCCTTACGTCGCGCTCGACGAACGGGCGGCCGCCAATCGGACGCTCCTCGAAGAACTTCGCGTTTGCGAGGAAGCTCGATCCGGTCTCGCCGTTCGCGTTCTGGACGCCGAAGTAAAGTTCGGAGAACCAGGGAAGCGGGGTAAGCCAGCCCAATCGAACGCCGGCCTGTCGTAAGCCATCAGGGCCGAAGAGCCGCGTATTGATGACCGGCTGGTCCATCCAATCCCATGCATGCGGGTGAGTTGGGTTCATGAGCCCGAACTCTGTTAAGTAGAACCCACCCTTCAACTGGAGTCCGTAGGAAAGTGACTGGGTTGTCAGGAACGCTTCTTCCAGCTCGACCCTGGTTTCGCCGACAGCAGGGTCGATGAGGTACACGATATGGGCCTCGCCTGTGAAGTAGGGGTCCACAGCGCCCGAGAACGACAGCTCCGCCTGCTGGACCGTGAAGCCGCGCCTGCGAGGATCGTGGTCGCCCCCTTCAAGGTTCTGGATTGACGAGTCTCGTTCAGTCGAGGCCCCAGCGGCGAACAGGGCATCCAGAGAGATATCGATGAGCCGAAATGTGGTCCCCCCCATCCGACGAGCGAAGAGGTCGGTGCTCACGGGTTGCGGCGCAGGCGTCTCGATCTCCCTTAACGCCTTGTCGAGGGCGGATTCTGGCGCCGCGGGCTTTTCCGCGGCAACGGGTTGGGCTTCGATTGCCTGAATTCGCCGCGTCAGTTCGTCGAGCTTCCTCTGTTTTTCGGCATCGCTGCGGCGCAGCTCTTCGATCTCCTTCTTGAGGGCCTCGAGATCGGGATTCTTAACTTGAGCCTGCCCGGCTCCCACTCCAACAATGAGTGTGGCAAGAATGGTAAGGACGATAACGCTCACATGTTTGAGGTGGATAAATGGCATCGGATGTTCCTCCTTGTGCCGCAAGGCTCTCCGCGCGTTAAGAAGAGACCGCGGGAGGGAGAAATGAGGATCCGCACCGGTACGCCGTCCTTGTCAAAGCAAGGGATGTCTTAGCGACCAGCGGTTAGACTGTAGGGGATGTTAGAGAAGAATGGGCGGAGCGCGGCTGTAGAAAGATCCGAGGTCTGTAAAGCTGGGGAGTCCAACGAATGGAAGGGCCCGCAACTCGGAGATGAGGAAGAAGCGGAGCAGGAGAGCGAGAAGGAGGCCGGTGGAGGCGACCTGTTGCCAGAAATGGATCGGGCAGACCTGTTGCGGTCCGGGCCGAGGCTTGGCGCCAGATTGCTGAGCACCAGTGAGTGGGTGACCTGGGAGCAGAAGCCGGAAGAGACCGCCCAGGGAGCCCGCATCACCATGATCGTGTGGGTCGGGGACAAGGAGCAGGAATCCAAAGGCGAGGAGCACGAAGGTCGCTGCCCCATGCTGTTTCCAGGTGTCTCGCTGCCT
>JBGPUH010000208.1:0-4839 GCA_041491025.1 Methylomirabilis sp. (SeqCode) | reverse complement strand
TGCAAGCTGCTGGGCAGCCCGAAGGCCCGGAAGCTCCGCCGCAGTGGCCCACGAGAAGAGGGCCCCACTCATCACAAGACACGCAATCCAGACGTGTCGCTTCTTCATTTTACTCTATTCACCTCCTCCTCAACCAGTGCCGTTCCAACTCATTACACCAAAATAATGAGGCTAGGAAAAGCGATAATTCTTCGCAGGGCTGCTGTCGGCAATTAGTCGCAACAAGTTGGACCGGCGCCAGTCCCCCCGGCGACTCGCTCAAGGCGGGCCGCACAGACCTTGAACTCGGGGATGAGGGCTATCGGGTCGAGCGCGGGGTTGGTGAGGCGATTGGCTGGCGCCTCGGCGAAGTGGAACGTCGTGAAGATCACCCCAGGCGGAACCCCCTCTTCCACCCGGACCTTTGCGAGGATCCGGCCACGGCGCGTCACGACTGCTGCCATCTGTCCCTCCGACACGCCGACCCGCTTGGCATCGACGCCACTCACCTCAACAAAGGGTTCAGGCTCGAGGACATTCAATCCCTCCGAGCGGCGAGACATCGTCCCGGTGTGATACTGGAAGAGGGTCCGGCCGCTGGTCAGCACCAGTGGGAAGTCGGCATCGGGGACCTCGGCAGGGGGAAGCCAATCGACAGGATGGAAACGGGCCCGACCTCGGGGAAACCGGCGGGTGTAGAGAATCGGCGTGCCCGGATGATCGGGGCGTGGACACGGCCACTGCAGGCTTGCAGCCTCAAGCCGCTCATACGAGATCCCGCCGTAGATCGGGACCAGGCGGGCGATTTCGACCATGATCTCGCGAGGGTGAGCGTACGCCATCGGGTAGCCGAGCCGTCGGCTCAAGGCACAGACGATCTGCCAGTCGGCCATCGCCTGCCCGGGAGGCTCAACCGCCCTTCTCACCCGCTGGACCCGGCGCTCGGTGTTCGTGAAGGTCCCATCCTTCTCGGCGAAGCTTGCGGCCGGCAGGACAACATGCGCGAGCTTTGCCGTCTCGGTCAAGAAGAGATCCTGGACCACCAGGAAGTCAAGGCCGCGCAACACGGCCTCGGTGGTTGTCATGTCCGGCTCGGTCAGGAGAGCATTCTCCCCCACGAGATAAAGGCCCCGAATGGGCTGCGGTGCCTCCCGCCCGAAGATCTGCGTCAGCATGAGGCCAGAACGTTTCGGGATCGCGCGCGCCCATGCCGCTTCGAACTTCGCCCGCACCTCCCCATCCTCCAGCGACTGATACCCCGGAAGGGCATTCGGCAGGGCACCCATGTCGCAGGCGCCCTGCACATTGTTCTGGCCGCGGAGCGGGTTGAGGCCGGCGCCCGGCTTGCCGAGATTGCCGGTGAGCAATGCCAGGTTGGCAAGGGCCAGGACGGTCTGGTGCCCACTCGTATGCTGCGTCACCCCCATCGTGTAGTAGATCGAAGCTGGGCGCCTAGTTGCGTAAAGCCGGGCGGCTCGACACAACACATCCGGATCGATCCCCGCGATAGAAGCCGCCATTTCCGGCGGATAGCGGCGGACTGTCGCCCGCATTTCTTCGAACCCATCTGTTCGCTCGTGCACGAATCCCCGATCCCAGAGTCCTTCCTCCAAGATGACGTGGGCCATCCCATTCAAAACCGCGAGGTCGGTACCGGGCCGGATCGCCAGGTGGACCGTGGCGAGTCGCGCCAACTCGATCTGGCGGGGATCGACCACGATCAGGGGCATCCCCCTCTCCACAAGGCGCTTCATCGGCAGCGTAGCGATCGGATGCTGCTCCGTGGTATTCGATCCGACGACCAGCAGCGCTTGCGCCTGCTCCAGATCTTCGAATGAGTTGGTTGCGGCCGGGCCTCCGAACGCCGCCAGAAGTGCGGTGCCGGTTGGCGCGTGACAGAGACGGGCGCAGTGGTCAACATTGTTGGTGCCTAGAACCGCCCTTGCGAGCTTTTGAAGCAGGTAGTTCTCCTCGTTGGTCGCCTTGGCGGACGACACGACGCCGACGGCGTCGGGCCCGTGGCATGCTCTGATCTCGAGCAGACGTCGGGCCACCAAGTCGAGGGCTTCCTCCCACGTGGCCTCCCGGAAGCCGTGCCCCTCCCGGATGAGCGGCGCCTTGAGCCGATCGGGGCTATGAATGAACTGGTATCCGAACCGCCCCTTCGCGCACAGGCTTCCCTTGTTGGCGGGGCCGTCGAAGTTCGAGCCCACCTTGATCACCCGTCCCGCCTGGACCTGCAGGTCGAGCTGGCAGCCACAACCGCAATACGGGCAAATGGTTGTGACCGCCTCCAGTGCGCCTGCACCCTCCGGCCAGGCCGGAAGCCTTTCGACAAGCGCGCCCGTCGGGCAGTAGGCAACGCATTCGCCGCAAGAGACGCAGGTCGATCGGCCAAGCGGCCTGCCGTCGTCGGCGATGACGAGGCTTCGGTCCCCACGCTCCGCGATCCCCAGGACATGATGGCCCTGGATCTCGCCGCACGCCCGCACGCACCGCCTGCAGAGGATGCATCGATTCAGATCAAGCCTGATGAAGGGATGCGAATCGTCGATGGGAAAAGGAGCCCTGTGTCGGTCAAAGCGACCGCCAGAAAGGTTGTAACGACGGGCCAAGAGGTGCAGCTCACAGCGACTGCTCCTCTCATTGGGGACGCAATCGGCAGGATGGTCAGCCAGTAACAGTTCGAGGACGAATAGGCGGGCCTTGACCGCCTCTTCGGCTTCGGTTCTCACCTCCATCCCTTCTTCGGCGGCAGTGGAGCAGGCGGTCTTCAGGCCAACCGCTCCATCATGTTCCACGTAGACCAAGCAAACCCGGCAGACCGGCTGGGCTGGCAGCAGGGGGATGTGACAGAGTGTCGGGATGACGATCCCCAGCGAGCGCGCAGCATCGAGGAGCGTAGCCCCCTCCCGGACCAGGGCGCGCTGCTCATTGATCGTCAGGGAAATCGTGGAAGCGGGTTTCATGCAGAGGTACTTCGAAAGGGGCTGGGAGGCAGATATCGCACTGTCAGTCACCCTTGCCGACACTCGACCTCCCCATGTGCCGGCTCGGGATGCATCGAACCGGCAGCCTCACCGCCCTGGATGGGAGATTCTGCAGCAATCATGGCTCTCAGTTGGGTCCCCTCGATCACCTCACGCTCCAGCAGGAGCTTAGCCAGTCGATGCAGCAGCTCCGCTCGACGGCTCAGTAGATCATTGGCGCGGGCCTGTGCCTCTTGCAGGAGCCTCGCCACCTCCTGGTCGATCGTGAGGGCGGTCGCCTCCCCATACTCTTTGCTCGGGGTAAACCCGGGCGGCATGAACAGTGGCCGCCGTTCCCCCTCAAAGGCCACAGGCCCAAGTGCCTCGCTCATCCCGTACTCTTTGACCATTCGCCGAGCGATGTCCGTCGCGCGGGCCAAGTCGTCCTGTGCGCCGGTGGAGACTTCATGGAAGATCAGCTCCTCGGCCACCCTCCCGCCCAACAGCACCGTCAGCCGATCCAACAGCTCGGACCGCGTCAGGAGATAGCGATCCTCGGTCGGGAGCTGGAGGGTGTAGCCGAGGGCAGCAATTCCCCGGGGAATGATGGAGATCTTATGCACCGGATCGGCATGCGGGACCAGTTCCGCCACAAGGGCATGCCCTGACTCGTGGTACGCGATGATCTCCTTCTCCTTCTGGCTCATCACCCTCGCCTTCTTTTCGAGGCCCGCAACGATACGGTCTATGGCCTCCTCCAGGTCCGTCATCTCGACCTGCGCCTTGCCGCGGCGTGCTGCAAGCAGGGCCGCCTCATTGGTGATATTTGCCAGATCTGCACCCACGAAGCCTGGCGTTCTGGAGGCCAACACCTTCAGGTCCACCTCGGGAGAGAGCTTGATCTTTCTGGCGTGCACCTTGAGGATCTCCTCCCGCCCCTTGATGTCGGGCCGGTCCACGAGGACCTGCCGATCGAAGCGGCCCGGACGGAGCAGGGCCGGATCCAGGATTTCCGGCCGGTTGGTTGCCGCCAAGATGATCACTCCCTTCCTGGAATCGAAGCCGTCCATCTCCACCAAGAGCTGGTTCAATGTCTGTTCGCGCTCTTCATGGCTCATGAGTGGGTTCGCTCCGCGGCTCTTTCCCAGCGCATCCAGCTCATCCAGGAAGATGATGCACGGCGCCTGCCGCTCAGCCTGGGCGAACAGGTCCCTGACGCGGGCCGCACCGACGCCGACGAACATCTCCACGAACTCCGAGCCTGAGATGGAGAAAAACGGGACGCCGGCCTCCCCCGCCACGGCTCTGGCCAGGAGAGTCTTGCCGGTTCCCGGCGGGCCAACAAGGAGCACCCCCTTGGGAATCCGCCCCCCCAGGACCTGATACTTCTGCGGGTGCCGCAGGAATTCTATCACCTCCTCAAGCTCCTCTTTGGCCTCATCGACCCCGGCCACGTCCTTGAACGTTGTCGTGACTTGGTCTTTGGCGTACAGCTTCGCCTTTGTCCTTCCGAAGGCCAGGACTCCCTGCTCACGGCCCACCCGACCGGCAAGAAAACGCCACACGAGGTAGAGCAAGAGAAGAGGGACAAGCCAGGCGGCAAGCAAATCTCTGAGCCAGGAGACCTCTTGGGTGGCGGAGTAGCTGACCTTCGCCTCCTGAAGTTGCTTCACTAGGTCCGGATCCTCAACGCGTACGGTCATAAACGGCTTCGACGGTTTCCCGGGCCCCTCTTCCGAGATCGTCTTCCCCCGGATGATCTTCTCTGAAATCGTCAGATCGGCGACCTTCCTGGCCGCGAGAAGCTGCTTGAAGTCGCTATAACGGATCTCCCGTGGCTTCTCTGCCGTGAAAAAGGGCTGTAAGGCCATAATAATGAGGAATATCCCGA
>JBGPUH010000207.1:0-4895 GCA_041491025.1 Methylomirabilis sp. (SeqCode) | reverse complement strand
AAGGACGATCTCCAGATGCTTCGGGTCGAGGGGTTTGGTGATGAAGTCGTAGGCTCCTTGCTTCATGGCCTCCACGGCGGTCTCAATGGTCGCATGTGCCGTGACGACGATCACGGTCACTTCCAGTCCCTCCCGCTTCAATGACCTGAGGACATCGATTCCAGACATTTTCGGCATCTGCAGGTCGAGAAGGACAACGGAAGGGGTCTCCCGGCGGATTTGCTCTAGGGCCTCGGAGCCGCTGGACGCGACAATGGGGAGGATATTCATCATCCGTAATCGGCTCTGCAGGATCTTCCTAGCCGACGGATCATCGTCAACGATGAGAACTTTTGCTCGATACTCCGCCATCTCCGCTCACGTACACTGTGCCTCGGGCACGACGTACCCTACGGCTATCAATGCTCTGCTCGGCAGCGACTGTCTCCAGAGCGATCAGTAAGATCCTAGCGGGAGATCAACCCATCTGGCAAGTCTCATCTGTCGTATAGAGACCTTGCATGCTTATCGGCCATCTCTGTTCCCCAGTTATTGCAAGACGCAACCGAAGAGATGGTTGGTGAACGAACTCGCCGGCCCAAGCGCTCACGAGCCGATGAACCTTCTAATCATATCCAAGAGGTCGCGCGGCCGAAAGGGTTTGGAGATGTACCCATTACAACCGGCCTCGAGGGCCAGCCGGTCATCGCCGCTCAGGGCGAAGGAGGTGATGGCGATAACCGGGATGTGCGCAAGCGTAGAATTGGCCCTGATCATGCGGGTCACTTCGAGCCCGGACAGTTTCGGCAACTGAACATCCATCAAAATAAGATCGGGGCGCCGCCTCGCCAACGCCTCGAGCGCCGCCTCGCCATTGTGGGCCTCCATGAGCTCGTACTGGTTCTTGGAGAGCAGGTCTCTGACGATCTTCCGATTGTATTCGTTGTCCTCAACATGCATGATCAGTTTCCCGCTCACGACGTGCCCTCCCACTGAGTCCTGAGGGGAACCCTGAAGTAAAAGACCGACCCCCGTCCTAGTTGACTTTCCGCCCAAATGGTCCCGCCATGCAATTCGACGAACCGCTTGGCAATGCTCAACCCCAAACCGGTCCCGCCATACTCCCGGGTGATTGAGCTGTCGACCTGGCGAAACTCGCTGAAAATACTTTCCAACTCTCCGGCAGCAATGCCGATCCCGGTGTCCGCCACGGCGAATTCGATGAGCTCGCCGACGCTCGCTGTGCCAGGTTCCAGGTTCCAGGTCCCAGGTTGTGAACTCGGAACTCGGAACTCGGAACTCGGAACGAGCTTCGCGGTGACATTGACAGAGCCGCCGGCTGGCGTGAACTTGATGGCGTTGCCTACCAGGTTCATGAGGACCTGCGTGAGGCGCTTATTGTCGCCGAACGCTGGCGGCAGGTCCTTGTCAACCCGGCTCGTCAGCTCGAGCTGCTTTTCTGCTGCCAGCGACCGGGTCGTGGAGATCACGGAGTCGATCAACTCTTGAACAGAGTACTCGGAGAGGCTCAGCTGCATCCGTCCAGCCTCGATCTTCGAGAGATCCAAGACATCGCTGATAAGCCTGAGCAGATGCCGCCCGTTCGTATGGATGTCTTCGATCGACTCCCGCAAGTCCGCCGGAACCTCCCCGTAGACCCCGTCAATGATCAGCTCGGTAAATCCCAAGATCGCGTTCAGGGGCGTCCGCAGCTCATGACTCATGTTGGCCAGGAACTCCGACTTGTGACGGCTTGCCCGCGCGAGCTGGCGGTTGGCCTCTTCCACCTCTTGGAAAAGCCGGGCGTTTTCGATGGCCACCGCGGCCTGAGAGGCGAAGATGCGGAACAGGTCAAGCCGAGGAGCGATCGGCTGTCGACTCACGGCGTTGTCGGCGGCGAGCACGCCGACAGACCTGCCACGTGAGATCAGCGGCAAGGCCACGAAATTCCGGGAGCGCAGCACTGCAAACTGATCGTACGGCGGTTTCACCCGAAATTCCTGCGGGACCGCGGGCAGATCCTCGATGATGATCTCAACCCGGTCCCGATACGCCCGCGCTAAGGTGGGCACCTCGTCGGAGATCGGAACCCGGACTTCCCCGGAGGCTGCAAATCCGGTAGCGGCGGCCATGTGGAACCAGGTTTCCTCCTGGTCCGGGAGCCAGACGATGATTCGATCGAGGCCAATGACCTCATGGACTCCTTTGAGGATCAAGTCAAGGCGCCCTGACAAGGGGAGCGGTTCCTGGATCGACACACCCAGCCGGTGCAGGTCTCGGAGCTGCGAAGTCCGCTCGCGAATCCTATCTTCTAAGCTCTGATTCAGTTCCCATAACTCTGCGGCCACCCGCCCACGCTCATCGAGGGTTCGTTTCAACGCCTTGGCCATCTCGTTATAGGTTTTCGCCAATGTCCCGATCTCGTCGTGAGAGGTCACGGGGATTTCCTGATCGAGTTGCCCTTCGGCCATTCTCGCGACGGATTCGGTCAGCCGGCTGATCGGCTGGGTGATCCTCCGGGAGAGGGCGTATGCGGCGAGCGTGCCTCCGGCCAGGAAAGCAATGGACAGAATGGCCCACAGCTTGATCAAGTAGGATGAGTGGGCTTCGATATTGCGCAGCGAGAGGCCCACCCTGGCAATCCCGATGACCCGAATCCGATCATCCCCAGGCGCTTGACTTGGCCGAGGCATTCCGAAGAACTGTTCCTCGACCATTCGGACCTCGGCTGAGAGGATCGGGGCGTAGAACTCCAGAAACGACTCTCCGCTGGCGCCGCGGAGCGCCCTCCCAACAGGCCGCCTGTCGGCCAAGATCCGCGCGCGGGTCTCCTCGTTCAAGGCCTCAGCGATAGATGCCGATTCGGGTTGGGCTAACGTCCTGCCTCCGCTGACCAAGCGCCTTCCAGAGTTGTTGTAAATGAAGACGTACGCGACGTCCTCTTCGCCAGTGATCCCGCGCAGCGAGGCATTCAGGAGCCGTTCGTCCTCGCTGAAGACGCCAAGCTCGCCGCTGGCCGCCAGATCACTGGCCAGGGCTTTCCCCCGCTTGACGAACTCCCGCTGCAGCAGCTGTTTATGCTGATAGAGCGAGATCCCGCCGAAGAGGACACAAAGGGCCAGGATCGTGGGAATGATCGACAACAGGAGCTTTGTTCTGAATCTGGTCACCCGCCCGATCATCATCTTCTTCTCGCGCCTGACCAACCCATGATTCTCATGGAGCTATCGAATCACCACGTCGGCCCGGTCGAGGATCTCTTTCGGGATCTGCAGGCCGAGTTTGGCGGCAGTCTTCAGATTCACAGTCAGCCTGACCTTTCTCGCTGTCGTGAACGGGATGTCTTCGACGCTTCTTCCTGCGAGGATCTCATTCGCCAACTCACCGGCCTGGATACCGATATCTCGACCGCTTTCAAACGAAAGGCCCAGCAGGGCCCCCATCCTGGCCTGATTCTCTGAGAGGCCCAGAAGCGGGATCTTGTTCCGGAAGGAGAAAAGCAGCATGTACTGGACTGACTCCGGTGCGAGGACGGTCAGATCCGGCAATATCCAGAGGGCATCGATCTCACCCTGCATTCCATCGAGAGCGGCGAAGGAGTCCTTCGATGAAGTGATAGCCTTTGTGACAAGCCTGACGCCCTGATCACGGGCGATCCGCTCGGCCTGCCGAACCAGGAAGCCCGTCTTTGAAGGATCGTAGATGACGCCGATTCTCCTGACGTGGGGAGAAATCTTTTTCAGCAGGGCGATCTGTTGGTCAATGGGGGCGTTCATGCTGGCGCCAGTGATGTTGTGGGCCTCTTGTCCGATCACTGTGGTGGGGTTCAACACCATGGCGAAGACGACTGGGATGTCCCGGATCTCTTCAACAACGACCTGCAAGGCCCAGATACCGATCGCAAGGATGAGGTCGGGCTTGGGGCCGGACTTGAGCCGCGCCAGGAACTGCTTGCCTCTCTGGAGGTCTCCTTCCATATCGTATTCGGAGATACTGGATCGCTGGGACACACTTGTGAACCCCTCCAGTACCTCATTATACACATCGACGTCGGCACTCTTGAGAGCAACGATTCTCGCCGCCTCTCCCGCCCCGGGGAAAGGGACGATCGCCCCCAACAGGCAAGCCGCAAAGATGAGGCAGACAGTTCGAGTTGTCAGGATTTGCATCCGGAAGATCCCGAAGAATTAGAAGATATACTCGATCCCCACCGTGGGAATGAAATCCGCCCGGAGCCCACTATTCTTGTCGAGCGGAATTTGAACGTTCCCTCGAAGGATCAAAGACTTGATGGGGTTCCATTTCACGCCGAGCGACAGGTCGACAATATGATCTCCGGTCCCACTTCCGTCAGGCTTGTATCGACCGATCACGTCAGCGCCGAAGGTGACCTCTGACAGGAGGCGCGCGTCGAAGCCCAGAGCATACCTGATGGTGTTCTGCCGGGTGTCCTGGGTGTCGATCTCATAGCCGAGGTTGACGTGTGGGGTGAACCATCGCCCGTACGTTTTGGAGGCCACGAGGAGGCCTGTCAGATTCGTCCCGCCGGTCCCGAGGAGCTGACTCTCATCCCCCGTCGGCAGCTTCATCTCCACCAAAAAGGCAAGGTCGGGAATGACGTCATCGTAGTTCCGCAGGAAGTTGTACTTCGTTCGAAGGATGATGTCCCCGAGGCCGGTTTCATCGCCACCACCGAAGGCGTCCGGCTTGGTCGAGTTGGGCCCAAACCGGTGCACCGGGAGGTCGCCGATCTTGGTGCCGCCAGGATTGCCGAACTGATCGAAGATGGCAGCGTGGGCCGTGGCGTTGAGGCGGATATGGGTTATGGGGACGACGAATCCCACATCCCATTCAGAGGTGAGGCCGTAGGTCCCAATGAGGGCGAAGATGTCCTCGGTGAGATCAACGCTGAGCTT
>JBGPUH010000206.1:0-4898 GCA_041491025.1 Methylomirabilis sp. (SeqCode) | reverse complement strand
GAGCACATCATCGTCGATGAAGAACACCATGTGGATTGGATCGAGGCGCAACTGCACAAGATCGACGAGCTGGGGTATGAGAACTATTTAGCGGAACAGATTTACGAAAAGAGCTAACTCTCACGCGGGCCCAGCGATTTCCCCCGACAGGATCAGGACGCTGGTGACGTTACGGTCACCGAGGAGGAGGCAGGCATGAACAGCATTCACGCAAGTAGCGCTAGCCACAAGGGATGCCCTCGAATGTTACCAGGCACGAGAGCGCTTCTCCTATCCGCGATCGGGATTCTGCTGCTCTCGTCCGCTTGCGCAAAGAGACCCGAGGTCGCGTCCGTCGCAGCGCCGCCTACGGTCGGCGGGCCTGTCCCGCAGGAGCGTGGCGAGCAAGGGTCCACTCAGCCAGGTCTCAGGCCCCCCGTGACCGAACCTGGAGCCACGTCCGAGGCGGGTGGCCCGTCTTCGGGCGGCCCTCCTTCAGGTGGTCCGCGAGGCGGCCCGGAAAGCGGTCCGATGGCACAAAAGCCAGGGGAGGAAGGCGCACCTGGTGCTGGCGCGGCGCCCTCGACCTCGCGGCCTCCGGGGAGTGAGGTGATTGCGCCCCAGCCGCTCCCGCCACGGGAGGAACCCGTAGCGCAACTCGCGCAACCGGCTGGCAAAGAGTCGCCTTTGAAGGACATCTTCTTTGACTTCGACAAGGCAGAAATCCGCGCGGATGCAAAGACGCCTCTCGCGGAGGACATTAGCTGGCTTAAGGGACACCCCCAGGCTGCAATTTCAATCGAAGGGCACTGCGACGAACGAGGCACGAGCGAGTATAATCTGGGGCTGGGGCACCGGCGGGCCAAAGCAGCCAAGGACTACTTGGTGGCGTCCTCGATCGATGGGAAGCGGATAGTCACTGTGAGCTATGGCAAAGAGCGACCCTTTGTGCTCGGGCATGACGAAACAGCCTGGAGATGGAACCGGCGCGTCCATTTTATCATCACAAAGGAGTAGGGAAACCGCTCCAGCTTCCGAGGTTCCACGCTTCAGGTCAATGGCGAACGCGTAACACCGCGCATTCATTTTCCCCGTGAGCCTACACAGGGGGCAACTGTTCACCCTGAGGATGCGACACGCGGAACGTGCTTAATTGAACGGCCATCCAACGGCCGCTATGACGTTACACACTGACTACCACGAGGAGCACCGGCTTCTCAAGAGCACTGCGGCGAAGGTATGGTTCGGGCTGCTGCTGCTTGTCCTCCTCGTCATTCCAACGGCGCTCGAAAGTTACCTGCTACACCTCCTTACTTTAGCCGCCATCAACATCATCATCGCCATCGGTCTGAACCTCCTGACTGGCTATACGGGGCAGATCTCTCTTGGTCACGCCGGTTTCATCGGCATCGGCGCGTATACCTCTGCGCTCCTGATGCTGAAACTTCATCTCCCCTTCGCGCTCGCCTTGCCCGCGGCCGGTGGCGTTGCAGGAGCCTTCGGTTTCCTCGTCGGGCTGCCGGCCCTCAGACTCACCGGCCCCTACCTCGCCATCGCCACATTGGGCTTCGGCGTCGCGGTTGGCCAGATCCTGATCAAGTGGGAATCCCTGTCCGGAGGCTCCCTTGGGATTCACCCACCCAAACCCTCCATCGGACCGCTCGTGTTCACGAGCGAAACGCACTTCTACTTCCTTTCCATATCCACGATGCTCCTCATGACCATCGGGGCGGCGAACCTGATAAAGTCCAATATCGGACGTGCCTTCGTCGCCATTCGGGAGAGCGAAGTCGCCGCGCTTGCGATGGGGGTCAACCTCACGCTCTACAAGACACTGGCATTCGCCGTCAGCGCCTTTTACGCTGGGATCGGCGGCAGCCTCATGGGACACCTGATCGGCTATATCAGCCCAGATGCCTTCAACCTGCTGGTTTCCATCTACTTCCTGAGCATGATCGTCATCGGTGGCTTGGCCTCGATCCTCGGATCCATCCTCGGGGCCATCCTCCTCACCGCCCTCCCCTATTTTCTTTCGGGGATCAAGAACCTGCCGATGGTGATCTACGGGGCCTGTCTCATCCTGATCATCATGTTCGAGCCGTATGGCCTCATAGGACGTTGGATGAAGCTACGCCTTTACTGGCGGATGTGGCCGTTCTAAGAACAGTTCCGGGTTCCAAGTTCGGCTTCGCAGTTCCAAGTTCTATGTTCCGAGTTCCAAGTTTGAGAACGGTTATAAGTTCTAAGTCTAGAGCTTGGAAATTGGCACTCGGAATTTGGAGCTTTTTTCCGACCCGGAACCTGGAACGTCTTTTCAACCTGGAACTTGGAACGTGGAACTTTGGTTTGAACCCATGCTCCCCCAACTCATAATCAGCGGCTTGGCAACCGGATGCCTGTATGCGCTCGTGGCCCTTGGACTGGTCATCGTCTACAAGGCCTCCAACGTGTTTAATTTTGCCCAGGGCGACATGGCGATGGTCAGCACCTTTGTGACCTTCACCCTCCTGGAAACGCTCCACGTCCCCTTCTTCTGGGCGGTCCTTTTGGCCATCGTGGGGGCATTCCTGTTAGGCGCGTTGTTCGAGATCTGCCTCCTGCGACCTGTGAAACACCCTACCCCTCTCGGCCTCATCATTATTACGGTGGGGGCTCAGCAGATTCTCTATGGTGTGGCGGGCTGGATCTGGGGCTACGACACCAAGGCATTCCCCTCTCCCCTCTCGGACATGAAGATCTATCGATTTGGCGGGCTGGTCATCAGCGAGGTCAACCTGTGGATCCTGATTGTCAGCGTCCTTTTGATGCTTGCGTTGCTCCTCTTCTTTCGCTACACGAGACTGGGAATCGCCATTCGCGCCATGTCCCAAAATCTGATCACCGCGAGGCTGATGGGTGTGAGCGCTCACTGGACGCTGTCGCTTATATGGGGGATCGCCTCGGTCCTGGGGGCAGTCGCCGGGATCTTGATCGCCCCGATCACCTTCCTCGATCCCAACATGATGTTGAACCCGCTCTTGAAGGCGTTTGCCGCGGCGACCCTGGGGGGGTTGAATAGCTTCGCCGGGGCGGTCGTGGGTGGCGGGAGCCTGGGAATCCTGGAGAATCTGGTTGGCGGATACCTGACCCCGGAGCTCAAAGAGAGTGTCGCGTTTTTGATTATCATCCTCGTTCTTTGCGTGCGGCCGAGCGGCCTGCTGGGCCGCCATTACAGACGTCGTGTCTGACAGCCTACATATAAGGAGGACCCGTGAGGCGAATGCGAGGAACAGATTGGCAGTTCCGAAGGTTCTGGCTACCGCTCTTGGGTCTGGCTACTGGATTACCTGTGATCAGCGCGGCCTTCGCTGCAGAGGTCGGCGTCACTGAGAGCACAATCAAGCTTGGCACCTATCAACCCCTCTCCGGTCCGGCTGCACCATATGCCACGCTGGGCCGAACACTCGCAGCATACTTCAAGATGGTGAATGACAAGGGTGGAATCCATGGAAGAAAGATCGAACTGCTGATACGGGATGACGGCTACAATCCCGCCAACACCCGTCTGGTGGTGAAGGAACTGGTTGAGCGGGAGAAGGTCTTTGCTTTCGTTGGAGGGCTTGGGACGGCGACGGGCCTGGCCGTGATGGATTACCTGAATGAGAACAAGATCCCTCACGTTGCCCCGGCGAGCGGTTACAGCGGCTGGTCGAATCCGCCCAAGAGGTACATCTTCGCGCAGTCGATCAACTACGCGGTCGAATCGAGGTTGCTCACACAGTACGCCGCTGAGCAGCTCAAGGCGAAGAAGCTGGCCATCTTCTACCAGAATGACCCGCTCGGCAAGGAAGGACTGGAGGGCGTTACCGACATGGCCCAGAAGAAGCGGGTCCCGTTGGTCGCTTCCATCTCCTACGAACGGACCGACACGGACTTCACCTCGCATGCGTTGAAACTCCAGCGATCCGGGGCCGACACCGTTTTGCTCTGGGCGATCTCCAAGGCCACAGCCTCGCTTCTGAAGGAAGCCGCCAAGATCGGCTATCGGCCACAGTGGGTGAGCAGCCTGGTGAACCTGGATCCCGTGATGTTCAAACTGGCTGGCCAAGCCTGGGAGGGCGCCATCGTCGCCTCGCCCTACACGCTGTACGACGCCACGGAGGCCGCCCCGTATCGAGAGTTTATGAAGAAGTACCTGCCCAACGAGCCGATCGGCGGCTTCTCGATCGGCGGCTATGCCATCGCTGAAATAATGGCCGAAGCCTTGCGTCGCACGGGCCTGGACCTGACCAGGGAGAGGCTCATAGAGGTGCTGGAGACGTTCAAGAATTGGAATGGCGTTCTGGCGCATAATATCACCTGGGGCCCTGGGAAGCGACAGGGGCAGAACTCCCTCTTCTTCGGCAGGGCCGAGAAGGGGGAGTACGTCAAGATCAGCGATTGGTTCACACTCGACTAATACACACGTCTGTACTCTTGTTGCAAAGGCGCGGGTCCCGTCCTCCCCTCCCGATCCCTTCGGGCTCCGGGAACCCAGCCCCATCCGTCCTCACTCCACCCATCCTCCAGTGGGGCCCTTCCGTTGCGGGCGGATGGGGCGCCCCGCCTCGGCCACCCGCCTGATGTAAGTGTACAAGTGTCGTGTGTATGAGTGCCGTTCCAACGTGATGCGCCGAATGTGAACGGCGTCCCTTATGGCAATGGTCGCGACCCCGCGGAACAGCAGAGTCGCCATATATAGTTGGAACGGTACGAGGCTTCACGCGGCGGCCTAGCACGGGGAAGGGGCTCCGATCGGAGCCCCTTTTCCCCTAGTGTGATGTCATGAATGAAGACGGTTGGCCACTGCTACAAGTCGAAGACCTCTCCCTCCAGTTTGGCGGGGTGGTGGCGCTGAAGGGTGTCAGCTTTTCTATTGAACGAGGGACGATAACATCCAT
>JBGPUH010000205.1:0-4905 GCA_041491025.1 Methylomirabilis sp. (SeqCode) | reverse complement strand
GCCGCGTGCCATCCAAAGAGCCGGTCGGTCGTGAGCAGCTGATCATAGTGACCGGTGGCGTCGAGCATCATCTCAACGATGCCCTCGACGTTCCGGTCTGCGGGCTTCAACGCACCGATGTCCATACCAAGCCGGCGCGCAATCGAAGATCTCACCTGGTCGGCTTCCAGCTTTTCGCCCTCGATCTCGCTGCTCTTGAGGACGTCGGCGGTCAGCGTCCGCAGGACAGCTTCCTGCCGGAGGTTGAAGCCGAGCGATTCCATGCGTCCGATCAGGCGGCCTTGCCGGTGGCGCACCAAGGCGAGCGGCTCGGCCAGGCGGTCCGTGTCCCAATGAAATTGGGGCCAGTCTTTAAGCTCGTGGATGTACATTCTCCGCTCCTTATGCGGAGATTATAGGAATGATTCGACGCAGCCACAAGTACTACCGCATAGCGTGCGGAGAATAGGCGCCACGATCTCCGCATGGCCTGTTTGACATCCGTTTATGTACTGTGTTACGCTACACAATACAAGGAGCCACTAATGCGCCAACGGCCTGCAATGTCCGACCCGCTTCACCCTGGACCCTACATCAAGGACCGTGTCCTGCCGGCGGGCCTGTCGGTGAAAGGGGCGGCCGAGCTTCTGGGCGTCGGCCGCCCCGCTTTATCTAACCTCCTGAACGGGAAGGCCGCCCTTTCCCAAGAAATGGCGCTCCGGATTGAGAAGACCTTCGGCGCCAGCCAGAAGGAGCTTCTGCAGATGCAGGCCCAATTCAATCAAAAGCAAACGCGCATCCGGGAACAGCGTGTCGCGGTGCGAGCGTACGTTCCATCATTCCTGAAGATCACAGCCAGGGATATCGAACAGTGGGTGGGCGGAAATCTCGAGGCCCGGTCACGGCTACCGGTGTTCCTCCGGAAGCTCGTCCATTCGACAGGCCGGGGACTCTCCCATGTCGATTTCCCCGGCTACGACAACGCTGAGAAAAAGGGATGGGACGGTCGCGTTGATGCTGATACGGCCACGCCCTGGATACCGCTCGGAAAATCCGGTTGGGAGTTCGGCTGCAACGCAGATCCCAAGCAGAAGGCAGACGGAGACTACGCTGCCCGTGTCGCTGCGATTCCGGCTCCCAAGCGAGCTGACCTCAACTTCATTTTTGTGACGCCGCGGAAGTGGAATGCGAAGGACAAGTGGGCACAAGAGAAACAGGCTCTTGGTGAATGGCGATCCGTCCGGGCGTACGACGCGAGCGACTTGGAGCAGTGGCTCGAACAATCGATCCCGGCACAAGGGTGGATGGCAGAGCAGATGGGATCAGCCGATCCTGGAGCCCATTCTCTGGACGAGCAGTGGCACAGATGGGCATCCGTTACCGACCCGGAACTACCTAGAGAGCTGTTTACCCCTTCGGTCGAGCGCCACAAAGCCACGCTTAAATCCTGGATCGAGAGAGAGCCCTCGTCTCCGCTGATCGTGTGTGCTGACTCCAAAATAGAAGCATTGGCCTTCCTGGCCTGCCTGTTTGATTCTGATGACTTCGCCGCCTCGGGCTACAAAGACCGGGTCGTTGTCTTTTCGTCAGCAGACACTCTACGGAGACTCCTCTCCTCCTCATCTCCGTTCATCCCGGTCGTCTTCACCGAGGAGACAGAACGTGAACTCGGCGGCGCCCACCGGAAGCTGCATACGATCATAGTCCGCCCACGAAATACGGTTGACGCGACACCCGATATCGCCCTCGACCCCCTCAGCCACGCGGCATTCCGAAAAGCACTTGCGGCGATGGGTATCGGGGATAACGATGCCGATGTCCTGGGGCGCGAGTCCGGCTATTCGCCCACCATCCTTCGCCGCCGCCTTTCCCGGAACCCCGCTGTCCGGAAGCCCTTATGGACACAGCAGCCTGGAGCGGTCCGGCATCTGATTCCCATGATGCTTGTCGGCGCGTGGCATGTTCAGTCGAACGCGGATTGCGAGATCCTGTCGCTTCTCGCCGGGACACCATATCCCGACCTCGAGAAGCAGATCACCGTCTTGCTGACGTTCGACGATTCCCCCATCTGGTCGGTCGGTCAATTCCGCGGCGTCGCGTCCAAGATCGATGCGTTCTTTTCTGTCCAGAGCGCTGTAACCTCCAAAGACCTTGATGACTTCCTCTTTGCTGCTGAGATGGTCCTCTCAGAGACCGACCCTGCTCTTGACCTTCCCGATGACAAGAGAGCGTTCGCGGCCCTGTACGGCAAGCAACGTGAATACTCAGGTGCCCTGCGCGAAGGCATCTGTGAAACGCTCGTCCTGCTTGCCGTTCATGGCAACACTCTCTTCAGCGAGCGACTCGGCATCGATGTCCGGACAAAGGTTGATCTTGTGATCCGCCGGCTGTTGACTCCGCTGGCACCTGACAGACTCTTCTCCCAAAAGGATGACTTCCCCTTTTATGCCAAAGCGGCCCCCGAGGAGTTTCTTCGCATTCTCGAAGAAGACCTCCAGTTGCCGGAGCCTCAGATCCACGCCCTCATGAAGCCTGCCGACACCGGCCTTTTCGGGGGCGGCTGTCCCCGCACGGGGCTGCTTTGGGCTTTGGAGGGCTTGGCTTGGAAGCCGGACCAGCTTCTCCGGGTCTCTCTGATCCTGGCGAAGCTTGCGGAACGCAAGATCACCGACAATTGGGTGAACAAGCCGGACAACAGCCTCCAATCCATTTACCGCTGGTGGATGCCGCAGACGGCCGCCTCGCTCGCGGACCGCAAGAAGGCGCTGGAGACTCTCGCGCGCCGTTTCCCTGCCGTCGCCTGGCGGATTTGCCTCGATCAATTCCACCCCGGCTCGACGATTGGCCACTACAACCATCGTCCGCGCTGGCGCAGCGATGCGTCTGGCGCAGGCCAGCCCGATACCGGCCGTGAGGCGCAGCAGTTCCGCCGCGCAGCGCTCGACCTCGCCCTAGCCTGGCAGAATCATGATGCGACCACCTTATGCGACTTCGTTGGGGTTGTTCATGCCTTGCCCGAGTCAGACCAGGGTAAGGTGTGGGATCTCATCGATGCGTGGGCAGAGAGGGAACAGGACGAAGCTGCGAGGGCACTCGTGCGCGAACATATCCGCCGCTTCGCGTTCACGCGTCGAAGCAAGAACCTCCGCATCGACAGCAAAACCAGGGATCGTGCGCGGCACGCGCATGCCGGCCTGACGCCTCACGACGTCGTCATCCGTCATCAGTGGCTCTTCGCATCACAGTGGTTGCAGGAGTCCGTCGCTGAGATAGAGGACGGCGAGCTTGACCACCGGAAGCGCGAGGACGCGGTTCGTAACGCCAGAGTGGAAGCCCTGCAAGAGATATGGACCGAGAAAGAGTTTGCCGGCATCCAGGCCCTCGCAGCGATTAGCGGCACGCCGATGACTATCGGCTGCCACCTGGCCGATGGCGTGATCGACGAGGCAGGGTCCGCCTCGTTCCTCACGCGCTGTCTGGTACTGGACGACGCCACACTTGTTAGCAAGATGGAGGAGCTAGTGGCGGGCTTTGTCCGAAAGGTCACGCCCGCGCTTCGTTTGGACACTACGCGCACTCTTGCAGGGAGTCTGCCTCCCGACCAGGTCTGCCGGTTGCTCAAGGTCTCACCCTTTGAACGCGACACATGGCTTCTCGTCGATTCGCAGGATGCCCCTATCCGTGAGCAATATTGGCGTGACGTTCACCCCGGATGGCTTCACCCAGATTCGCCCGACCTAAACGAGGCGATCGACCGGCTTCTGGAAGCACGGCGGCCTCGGGCCGCATTTCAGGCGGTTCATATGGCCTTTGAGAACCTGGAGACGTCCCGCCTGAAGCGCTTGCTTGATCAGGTCGGCACTTGTGATCTAGAGCCCACCGGCACTTATCAGCTTGGGCCCTACTACATATCGTCCGCCTTGAGCATTCTTGACGGACGGCCCGGCGTCACACGCGATGAGATGGCACGCCTGGAATTCCTGTTCATTCAGGCGCTCGATCATAGCGAACACAGAATACCCAACCTGGAGCGCCAGCTTGTCGAGTCACCGCGTCTGTTCGTTCAGGTATTGGCGTTGACATTCAAGCGAAATGATGACGGGCAGGATCCCCCGGAGTGGCGCATCCAGAACCCGGAGCAGAGAGAAGCCGTCTGGTCTGCAGCATACACTTTGCTCGACAAGATCAGACGGATTCCCGGTACGGCTGACGACGGCACCATCGGGGCCGACGATCTTAAGGCCTGGGTCACGGAGGCGCGTTCGTTGTGTTTGGAATACGGCCGGGCTGCAATCGGAGATCAGAAGATAGGGCAGATCCTCGCGGCGGCGCCTGTAGGCGCTGATGGTGTCTGGCCCTGCGCGCCCGTGCGCGAGGTGTTGGAGGATGTGTCTTCGCCCGAGATCGCTATCGGCATGGGGGTTGCCGTGTACAACTCGCGCGGCTTTCACAGTCGTAGCGAAGACGGCGCCGACGAGCGCGTTCTGGCATCGAAATACCGCACATGGTCGCGTCAATTGGCGTTTGAGTACCCGTACGTAGCAAATCTCGTCGAACAGATTGCGGCGCGCTACGACCACGAAGCCGACCGGGAGGTATCAGACGCCGAAGTTCGCAGGCGTTTGAGGCACTAGATCCCAGAAGCCTGGCAAGCTCTGACTCTCGATCGGTTTCATCGCTCAACAGGGCGTCCCCCATTCCAGAGGAGCACCCGACGGCGCGGAGAGACCAGGCTGGGTGCGGCGGTGCTGACCTAAGAAGTCTGCGATCGCCTCGGTGGACACGTCAAAACCGGCCATACGTGGACGGCGCAAAACCGGCCATAGAGGTGGGCGCTTAAGCGGATGTGTTGTAGCGCGTTCGCTCATGAGCGAGCAAGTGGCGTTTTCGGGGGATACCACGATAGCCCCCCCTCGGAGATCGTGG